>NZ_JACJQD010000008.1:0-244389 GCF_014696485.1 Limnothrix sp. FACHB-1083
GAGAATAGGTTTGACGATTTGAGAGAATGAGCGTAACATTGGTGTATTACTTTTTGATTGTTTGGGGTAAGAATTACATCTTCTTACCCCTTTTTTATAACCTGAATCTGTCATTCAACACTTCTGCTGTAGCGGATGCTCTATCTTTTGTTTAAGTCTTTGAATTAGGACTGACAACTGCAATCCTCGTTGAGTGTTGTAAAGTAAATGAACTTCATCAATTACGACAGCTTGAATATTGGCTAAGGCAGAATCTTTCCGAAAGAGAAGAACGTCTAAAGATTCTGGAGTTGTGATTAGGATATGTGGCTTCAAAGCAGATTTAAGGTCATCGCGATCACCATGTCGTATACCTACTCGAAACCTGATTTTCTGTAGTACAAGACTCAATCTCGTTTCCAGATCGTTAACTAGAGCTTTGGTTGGTGCAATGTACAGTATCGTGAGGGCATCAGATCCAATTGCCTGTCGCCAGTATCGGCTAATCAGCGGTGCCATCACTGCTTCAGTTTTTCCTGAGCCTGTACCAGAAGATAGTACTAGGTTTTTTCCTAGAATCAGTGGTTCAATGGCGGCCTCTTGAGCAGGGCGTAAGGTTGGAAAATTTCCATAGAAAGCCGATGCAATGCGCTTGTCTAGCAAGTCAAGAGTATTCATTGTCTTCAAACAGTTGATCAAGACATTTAACCACTTCACAGATTGTATATCGAGTACGATCCTGAAGGGGTGTTGATGCTGCTTTGACAACAACACGTCTTAGAGACTCCCCAACAGATAGTGTATTCGAGTTCCAGTCATAAGCAATTCCATGAAATTGCCGAATTTTGTCAGCTAGTTTCTGTAGGTTGTTCTCATCTAAGGGACTCATTTCAAAGGTTGGTAAGGTGTCAAAGTGTCTATAGTCGTAATCCCAATGACCCTTCATTATCAGGCGATGCTTGCATTTTTCTACAAAACCGGGAGTAACTGCAAAGAAAGATGGACTCTTGAAGAAACTACCAAAAAAAAACTTGAATAAATTCTGAAATGCAGCCTTTTGATGTTCGATATTGCTAATGTTGTAAACAACATCTTCAAACTCATCAAATAAAATGATCAGCCCTCGAAGATTAGAAGCTTTTGCTAATGTGTCTAGATCTTCAACTGCATCCCAAGCTTGAGCATAAGCATTATGCTTGAAATTAAATAATGATGTCTTATTTGTATAACTAGACCATGCGAGTGCTCCGTTAGTTTGTAACCCTTCCTGAAAATAAATCTGAGGTTTTCTGATAAGCTCGCGATCTAGATAAGCTGCGCTATATCCTTCTGATCTTCCTATTTGATGTAGCCAGTCTTCAATTAAATTTGTGTCTACTCTGTCACTCTCCCATGCTCTTAAAGCAATAAAAATGCTGGGAGACTTAATAGCCTTAGAGTAACTCCAGCGTTGATCATTGGTAATGCGATTCCAATTCTCAGCAATTTTTCCGGTTCTTGATCTTGACAGAATCCAGTTAAAAAATGCTGTAATTCCCTTATCTTTAGTATTTGGTACTTCTATACCACGACATATTGCGCCAAAAATTTGATCCATTCGATTGAAGCGAACAGCCGATTTAGCATCTAGGGTGACAAAGCTAACAGCGTAACCGATACTTAGTGCCTCCTCACGAATAAACTTTAGCAAGTGACTTTTGCCAGAGCCATAGTTAGCTTTCAGTAGCAGAGCAGTTGATGATGGCTGCTGAAGGGTTGTGGTTAGAGTAGCAATTTCCTGTAGCCTACCTAAAGTAAATTCGCGAATGTATCCTTCAGGTGGAATTCCTAGCCGGAGAGACTCAATTACTCTTTGCTCTTTCACATTCATAGACTATTCCTCACGCAGTCGATCCATGATACTGACATAGATTTCCTCTGCGGTGCTTTCTTCTCCTTCTTGGTGTCTATCAAAATACGTAACTAGAGCCGTAACCATAACTCTCCAAAATCGAACTTCGGCATACTCACTATATTCAGGCAATAGATCTTCTACAAATGATTTAACTTCCTGGCTAGACGGTAGTTCTGCTTCTGGATAGGCCAAAGCATAGACTTGACGAATCTTGCTAGCCGCAGCCTGATAATCATCTTGGCTGATGACAACTTCATCAAAGTTCCAAATCTTATCCAGTGCCTTGGGTTGCCAAGGTTGAGGCTTACCAATTCGTCCGGACAGAGCGCCATAAATACTAATTCCGTGTTTCGGATCATTGAAAAAATCTGGTGTCGTGGCATAGATTAGAAATAAACCCGAGAGATCTTCAATGTTATTAATAAGCGACAAGAGGTTGTTATGTGCATCTTTGAGTGAGGATTTTCGCATGATTGAGTAGGCTTGCTCGGCTTCATCAAATAGGATGACCAAACCTTGATAGCCTGCCAATTTAACAAACCCTGCAAGCGACTGGAGCATCAATTTAGCATTATCCTTGCTAACGATTTTGTTCACTCCAAAGCGTTTGCTATAGGATGATTTTGAGCCTTCTCCACTAAACCATTGCAAAATCTCAGCCCGGATTTGCTCTTGAATCGCTCGATCAGAAGACTCGGGCAAAAATGTCTCCCAATATTTTTCGATCATCTTCCGAAAATCAATGTCGATGCTGCGATCAATCATGAGAGCTTCTCTAGCTATGACAAAATCTTCATAGGAGAACCCAGTCTCCATTGATTTATGACCTTTGGATAAAAAAGCAAGGGATTCCTTTAGTACCTGCCCAAAGGGAGCAATTTCAGAGCTGGCTTGTTCCTCAAGATAAGATGGCGTAGCGATGTTTCTAATAATTGAGTAGAAGACGCGCTCGAATTTATTGAGTGCGGCATCGTCGGCATTTAGCTGAACGTTAGAAACAAGGCAATTTCCTTCAAAAGCAGCTTCCCGCAATAGCCTGAAGAAGTGAGTTTTGCCTGACCCCCACGAACCGCTGATAAATCGAATAGTACCCTTTTCCCTAATGCTGCTCAGATGAAACTTCTTGATGCCTTCGAGTAGCTTATCATTACCAACTGAGTAAGCTTTGACCCCTCTAATTGGCGGGATGCCACTGCGGAGAGATTCGATAACTTGGGTAGCAATGTTCCTGTTCATAAACTTTTACTTGAAAACTACAAAGCCAATATACCCTTGCTCTTCCTTCCCATAGAGGAGCATCCCTCGATTATCGTCTTTAGTCTGCTGTAGCTCTAGGCATCGACCGTCAATTCTAGTAGACCCGTCTTTTACTAGCTGAGAAAGATCGATGAGGAACTCATCAGTACGAAACTTATCTTTGTTCTTTCCAAGTCGTCGAGTGATATCGCGGATAGGAATGCTTTCTCCATCTTTTTTCTTGCCTTGCTTAATAAGGGATAGATACTGAGATCGAATAGTGCTTAAAAATTCTGATCCTGAAAATCTCCGCTCAAACAAGCGTTTGTGCTCGCGTTGTATACCTTCTACAATAGCTCCAACATCGGCAGGTATTTCCCAAAGGGACTTTACCTCGTAATTTGATAGGCGAGCAGTCTTTTTACTTTCATTGACAGTCAGCTTGAAAAAACCGCGATTAAACAGATACGTTGGGTGTCTACTTTCTTTATCAATAGGAAGTCTAGCCTGATCACAGGCATCAGCTAGGATTTTGGGAAAGTATGCACGACTAAATTTAGTTGTCTGCTCTACTGCCAAATGATGAACTTCACTTAGTATCGTTACTGCTGGATGGTGCTCAGATGCCATTATTTTTAATAGCAATTCCTGTTGTTTTTTGAGACTTAGGATGTGAAGTGGCCATCCTTTCCCAAGATATAAAAATGTGTTGACTAAGAGTTCATGAATTTGTTCTGCTTGTTCAGCTTTTAATCTGAGTTGAGTAACTTCCTCAGCCGTTGTGATTGCCAACTCTTGCATCTGTTTTGTCAAACTTTCAATGTAAGTATCGAGAGTATCCATATACGGTTCCTTAACGTAGGAGTATTAGTTGATTTTGCTATCTTAGTATGAAACCTTTAGATTTATGACTTTTCCTATCTATGAATACTATGAAAATGGTTGGCGTTAGGCTAAAACATCAATCAACACGTCACTGTCAAACAAGACTTGCTTCACCCGTACTTCTCCTCCAGATAATCTCCATAGACATCTGTTGGATCTTCTTCACTGAGCTGAATCACGCCAATTAGGCTTTGAGTCCAGGGGGCAAGACTGGCAACCGAATTGGCACTCAGAGTTGGGGGGCTGAACACCAACGTTTCCTGTTGAATGGAACTCAACAAGGACTGGACTAAGCGCCAGCGATCGCTAATCGGCAACTGTAACGCCTGATTTTGCAATTCTAGTAGCGTCATCAGCGCCCTCCCAACAACTCTCTATCAATTGTAATCAATTCTAGAGTGCTGCCGCCCTTGGTCTCAGTCGATCGACCAATCATCATCTCACATCCCCTTGTGGGGCCACAGCCCCCGAATGGCCAGCGCGGTGATCCCAGGGGCGATCGGTTAAACCTGAATAAGTCGCGATCGGGTGGCTTCCACAGAGTAGCGATCCCAAACGCGATCGAATTCACAAAGACCCGGGGGGGGGGAATTTTTATGGATGGTCTCTACACATTAGCCAACGATGTGGTTCTGGATCAGCTCATTGCCTTTTTGAACAGCGTTGAAGCCAACGGCGGCCGCTTGGCCGATGGCAGTCCTTATCCGGTGCTGGTTTGTCCCTATGACCATCGGATCGATCGCCTGAAAACCGTCTTGGCCGACTGGCCCCACGTGCAAATTTTGGAAGATTGGGACTTAATCGCCCGCTGGGATCAATTTTCCAAATCCGTCATTGAAGCCACCCCCCTGGCCTTGCAGCTTTATGAACAAGAACCGAATCTTTATGGGCGCACCATGGGCGGGCGACGGCGGTTGGCGGCCTTCGATGGCCCGTTCGATCGATTCATTTATCTGGACGCGGATACCTTAGTGCTCCAGCCCCTCGCGCCCTTGTTTGCGGCCTTGGAAACCGCCGATTGGGTCACCTACGATTTTCAGTACAAAGACCCCGCCCATGTGTATCGGGTGGCGAGTCCTCTGTTGCAATCGCTGTTTTCCCCGGAGCAAATGCAGCAATCGCTGTTTTGTTCGGGGCTGTATGCCACCAAGCGGGGCGTGCTGACCCTCGATCGCTGCGATGAATTGTTGAAACAGCTTCAGGCCGGCGAGTCAGATGTGCTCTATCCCCGATCGGCTGATCAGGCACTGTTGAACTATTTGGTGATGCGATCGAACCTCAAGGTTCATAACTGTGCGCACCATTGGCCCAAAGAACAGGTCACGGGCAATAGCGTCACTTCAAAACATTTTGTGGAGCGATCGGGGCAAGTGTTCGATCGCGATCGCCCCCTGCTTTATTTGCACTACATCGGTCTATCGTCGTCCCTATTTTCCAGGGTTTGCGCGGGCGAAAACATCACCTTTCCCTATCGCGACACCTTCTTGCACTACCGCTACCTCAAGCATCCGCAGCAGCGCCCCCGCTTGGTCGGTCGCCCCCGGGCCCATAATGCGCCTCCGAGTCTGTGGGAGCGGGCCCAACGGAAATTCAAGCAGAAATTTAAACAATGGATGCGCAAGTCAGCCTAATGTTCGCGATCATTCGCGATCGCCGGGCGCATCACCAGGGGAATTGCTTGATTGATCGCCCGGTAAAGGGCCTGGCAAATTGCTGGGTAAATCACCGGGTAAATCACTGGGCAAATCATCCCGATCGCACAGCCATAAAAAGGCTTCTTGGGCCGCGGCCTGTTCCGCCAACTTGCGCGATCGACCGCGGCCTTGGCCCAAACAACGGCCATGGAACCAAACCTGGGCCTCAAAGCGCTGCACATCCCCATGGACGGCGCTCAGTTCCCGCACTCGATATTCCGGCAAGGATTTGTAGCGCCCTTGGGTCCATTCCTGAAGGGCTGCCTTGTAGTTTTGGCGGGCCGGGTCGTTGCGCACCTGGTGGGCGATCGCTCGAAAATGGTCATCGAGCCAAGGCCGCACCAAATCCAGCGATCGCACCGAAAGATATAAGGCTCCGATGGTTGCTTCCAGGGCATCGGCCAAGCGCGATTGCCGCCCTTCCAAATCCCGAGCCGCGCTGCCGCCCATGATCAGGTAGCGCTCCAGATTATAGGTGTCGGCAATTCGCGCCAACATCCGATCGCTCACCAAAATGGCCCGCGCCGCCGCCATTTCGCCCACGGGCCAATCGGGATAGGTTTCCCACAGCAATTCGGCCGCTGCCGTCCGCACGATCGCATCCCCCACGAATTCCAACTGTTCGTAGTTGGTTTGGGAATCCGCCGTGGGGTGAGTCAGGGCCCGATCGAGCAACACCCAATCGACAGTTGCACCCTCATCCAGCCCCATGCGCAATAACAGGGCTTCGAGATCCCGTTGTCGGCGGGGATAGCTTAATACGGTTGATGCCAACGAACCCATGAACGCTTCTGGACAACAAATTAAAAGGAGAGGCAGGACGTAAGCCGGGTTCTGTCCTCAATTGGCCTCGGAGCACAGCAAGCCGCACGCCAAGGGCCAATCAATGGGCGGTTATCTATCTGGGACGATCGTTACCGATCGCCTCAAGCGGTTCTCAAAGCGGGACAGGAAAAAGACCAACCCTTGCCCCTCACCTTGCTTCCGGCCGGGGTTTACCGAGCCAGCACCTCTCGATGCTGCTGGTGCGCTCTTACCGCACCTTTGCACCCTTACCGAGCCAGAGCCGTTAACAATTCAGTCACCGAAAACAATCTTCTGCCGCAGCAAAGTGGGACAGTTTGGGTGGGGAATTTTTAAGCGGCTCGGTGGCTCGGCGGTATTTTTCTGTGGCACTATCCTCACGATCGCTCGCACTGGGCGTTACCCAGCAAGCCTGGTCTTTCGGAAGCCCGGACTTTCCTCAGATGACGACCGATCGCCCCTTGAACCGGCCACAGCCAGCCCAAGCGAGCACAGGCTCATCATCCGCAACCGCCTCGCCTACACTCTCCGTCCATCCAGTTTATCGCTTGGTTGCAAAACTGACTCGTGACCCTGACTCACGGCCCCGGATGAATGCCCGTCCCCCATGGATCTCGCACCCCCCAGGGCGATCGCCGTTGCCCCCAAACCGGTTCCCAAAGCCTTAGGCTAGGGCCGCGCTGATGGGCAAACCGTTACTCAACAACGGCAAGCCACTCTCAGACTCAGTTACAATCGACTCGGATTCCAACGGATGCGCTGCGATCGCCTCCCGCGACCCCCTCGCCTATGTTGTTTAACGCCACGGAAATTCTGATTGATGCATTTGTCGATCGCCTCAAAGAGGGCTATCGGCGTACCTACGGCGGCTGGAAACCGGAGTACGAAGACATCATTGGCTGGGCCGGCAACATGGCCCTCGAAAATATTGCCAACAGTGACGCGCTTTACCACGACGTGGAACACACCATCCTGGTCACCCTGGTGGGCCAGGAAGTGATCCGGGGCAAACATATTCGCGAAGGGGGCGTGTCGCCAGAAGATTGGCTGCATTTCATCATCTCCCTGCTCTGTCACGACATTGGCTATGTCAAAGGGGTTTGTCGCCTAGACAATGGCCGCTACTACGCCACCGGCCGCGGAGATGAGTTGGTGAAGCTGCGGCCGGGGGCCTCCGATGCCAGCCTCACGCCCTACCATGTCGATCGCGCCAAAATGTTTATAAAGGAACGCTTTGGGGGTCACAAATTAATTGACTCCGAGGCGATCGAGCGCAACATTGAACTCACCCGCTTCCCGGTTCCCAAGGAAGAAGATCACCAAGACACCCTGAACTATCCAGGCATGGTGCGGGCTTCAGATTTAATTGGTCAATTGTCCGATCCGCGCTATCTGAATAAAATCAGCGCACTTTATTACGAATTTGAAGAAACTGGCACCAATCAATATTTAGGCTATGCCCACCCGGGTGATCTGCGCAAAAACTATCCCAAATTCTATTGGAATGGTGTTTTTCCCTATGTGAAAGATGCATTGGAATATTTGCGCCTGACTCAGCAGGGCAAGCAAGTGATTGCGAATCTTTATTCCAATGTGTTTGTGGTGGAGCATGAACCGGAAGATTCGGTGGTTCCGCCCGATTCCGGCGATCGCAAAGAGGATCCAAGCGGTCAGCGCAGTGGCGATCGAACCCCTGACCGTAATGATGATTTAAATCAGAATTTAGATCATGCCCTGAATGGCGATCTCACCGAGCTGAAACGAGAAGAACGCACTGAAGAAGCCCTAGAGGCGTTGAATAGTGCTGCAAAAATTCCGGTGATTCAAACCTAAGCTCAAGCCTGCCTAAACTCAAGCCTGCCTAAGCTCAAGCCTGAAACCATCCGGGAGTTCTGGCCCCAATGGGTGGCGAAACTCCCTCGAACCCGCTAGGACGATTAGGGTAGGATGGCCCCAATCGATCGCCCTAGCAATAGCCCTAACAGAGGAGGTGAATTGCAATGTTTGTCGGTACGCGCATATTCATGGGTGTGGTGTCCTATCTAATCGTGTTGCAGTTGTTGTCACCGGCTTTGCAGGAATGCCCAGATGGCTCCTGCCTGTGGCGGCCGCTGCTGTGGGCTTCTGAATGCTGGCGGCCCAACAATTGCTATGCGCCCTGCGATGCCTATGAATACCGAAGCTGTGGCCCCACGACGGTGACGGAGCGGCCCCGATCGGTGCGGCCGGTGATGGTGGGTAAATAGGCGCGAATGAGGCGCGAATGATTGGATCGTTGCGTGGTCAGGTTGTGGCCCTTCAGGTGCAGGGCAATCGGGCGATCGGGCTGTTGGATGTGGCTCAGGTGGGCTATGAAGTGCAACTGTTGCCCCGATCGACCATGGAATGGATGATTGGCGAAACGGTACAGGTTTTCACCCATTTGCAACTGCGAGACGATCGATGGTTGCTATTTGGGTTTGCCACGGTGGCGGAGCGGGATTTGTTTCGTCAACTGATTGCCGTGAATGGTGTGGGGCCACAGTTGGCGATCGCCCTGCTTGATCGCCTGGAATTACCGGTGCTGATCCAAGCGATCGTCAGCGGCAACGCCAACCTGCTGGCAAAAACCCCCGGCATTGGCCCCAAAACCGCCGGTCGAATTGCCCTAGAACTAAAGACCAAGTTGGCGGAATGGCGCGATCAGTCGGGGCTGTCCACCACGCCCGCGGCCGGGCCGGTGGGGCTGGTGCGGGAAGATGTGGAAATGACCCTTTTGGCTTTGGGCTACAGCGATCAGGAAGTGACCCAAGCCCTGGAGGCTGTGGGCCAGCAAACCGCCCTCAGCAAGGAAGGCGATCCAGAGCGGTGGATTCGCGAGGCGATCGCCTGGCTGAGTCAATCGGCCCTTTGAGGTATTTGAGGCGATCGGGTGGCGTGATCGGGTGGCGCGATCGGAGAATTCAGTCATCCTGCCGTCCAAATTGCCCCCCATTGGCAATCAGTTGATCAACCCATCCACAGAAGCTAGGTTGGAGCAAGTCTCCCCGATCGGGCAGATTTCAACTCTCCCTCAGCCCCCCCATGAGCCATTCCGTCACCTACCTGGAGCTGTCAGAAGCCGACGGCGGATCCCACAAGTTCTATGAAGTCACGGTGCAAGACACCACCGTCAGCATCCGCTACGGCCGAATCGGGGATTCTGGACGGCTGCAAACCCAGGACTATCCCACCCCCGAAAAAGCCCAGGCCGCTGCCCAAAAAAAGATTCAAGAAAAACTGCGCAAGGGCTATGAACCCGCCGTGCAAGGGGGCCGGCCCAAGCGTTCCGTCACGCGCCGCCAGGTCACCAGCAGCCGTTCCACCGCCCGATCGGCCCCCGTGCTGTGGCAATTCAACTCCGGAGCCGCCGCCTTTGGCATTTTCATCGGCCCCACCGCCTGTTGGGTAGGCAATCAATCGGGCCAAGTGTTTGCCCTTGACCTGGAAGGCCAAGTTCTCAATCAATTTCAGCTACCCGACGGTGTGAAATGTTTGGTAGCCGATGATCTGTGGTTCTATGCCGGTTGCGATGACGGCAATGTCTATGACTTGTCGGGAAAACTGCCGCGACTGGCCTATGAAATTGAAGAAAACATCGACATTTATTGGCTCGATATCTATGACGGATGGCTAGGCGTTTCCGATCAAAATGGTCAGGTGGCGCTGTTTCACCCGGAAGATGAAGAGCGCAATTGGACTAGGCTTTCCACGGGCCAAGCCGGTTGGATGGTGCGTTGTGATGACCAAGGAATCTACCACGGCCACAGCAATGGCATCACCTGCTATGACTTTTTGGAAGGGCGCGTGCAATGGCAACAATCCACCAAAGGCTCTGTGCTATTTGGTTGGCAAGGGTGCTCCACGGTTTATGCAGGCACGAGCAGTAAATTGGTTTATGAATTCAGCAAACAGGGTGAATTATTAACCCAATGCCAGTGCGATTCAGCGGTTTATTCTTGCGCGGCTGATGCGGAGGGGCAATATATTTTTGCGGGGGATAATTGCTCGTCAATTTATTGTTTCGATCGCACCGGAACGCGGCTTTGGAAGTTAGCAAGCGGCTGCGGATCGGCCCTGTCTATGCAGTGGCACGATCGCCGGTTGTATTTGGTGACGACCAATGGCTATTTGGCTTGTTTGGATGTGAGTCCCGAGGCGATCGAGGCGGCCCAGCAGGGGCAAATTCCCGCACCGGCTGAAATTCTTGCACCCCAAGGGGAAGGCACGGCGGTTTCGGATGTGGTGGAACGGGTCAGCAGTCCCGGCGAAGGCATCGTGGTGCAATGTGTGCGCGATCGGGACAAGTTGCGAGTGCGAGTTCTGTCCCCTGGTTACCATGCCGATTGGAATGTGCAGTTTCCCCGCAATGTGCGCGAAGAGGGCGCTAAGTATGTGGTGAGCGAGTTGCGGGAATCGGCCCGGGGACAGTTTTATCGCGTTTGCGGGGAAATTAAGCGGCTGGTGGACTAGGAGCCGTGGCCTCATGCCCCAAGTTCCTGTTCTGCCGCTGCAAATGGGAGCCGCAATCGATCCAGCCATAACTTAAGGGGCGATCGAGCCTTAGATCCAGAGTTCAAAAAATTCGCCCAATGATGGCTGAATGTTCTGATCTTGGATCGCTCGATCGCCCCTCAAAGGCCAATCTAATGAGCGATGCTGAGAGACGAAAAAAGTCCCTAGGCTTCGACAGCAGCAGCAGGATAAACGCTGACCTTTTTGCCGCTCTTGCCGCGACGCTCGAAGGTCACCACACCATCCACCAAGGCGAACAGGGTGTCATCGTTGCCGCGACCCACATTGTTGCCGGGGTGGAACTGAGTGCCCCGTTGACGCACCAGGATGTTTCCAGCGCGGACGATTTGACCGCCGTAGCGCTTCACACCCAAGCGCTTGGAATTAGAGTCGCGACCGTTACGAGTACTACCTGTCCCTTTTTTATGAGCCATGACGAGCTACCTCTAAAAACTTCGGTTGAATTTCGCTACTGTGGGGGCTGCCACTCGATCGCGCCTTGGCCCATGCAACCACCAGCGGGCTGATGGAGATGAACCAAAGCAATTCCCGATCGATTTATTCCGCCGCAACGGTCTTGCCACCGTAGGTGATCGACTCAATCACCAAACGGGTCAATTCTTGGCGATGACCTTGCTTTTTGCGGGTTTTCTTTTTGGGGCGCATCTTATAAACAATAATCTTCCGGCCGCGGAAGTGGCGCAGCACTTTGGCGGTGACGGTGGCCCCTTCGAGGGTGGGTGCGCCGATGTCGATCGTTTCGCCGTCGCGAACCAACAGAACGCGATCGAGCGTAACGGTTTCGTCTACTTCTGCGAACACGCGGTTCACGTCATAGAAACGACCCGGTTCGACACAAAGTTGTGTGCCGCTGGTTTCAACAATTGCGTAGGCCATGGAAGTTCCGAAAATGAGGGTTGCCGTACGGGTAGCTGGCGCGGAGGCTGGCTTTTGCTCGACCCGATCCGAGCAAGATTGCAACGCGACGCGATCGCAGCCGTTTCAAACAAGTGGGGCGATCGGGGGTCGCTAGGTCGTCGTTGGCTGACTAAGCGCCGATTTACCATCATCCCCAAGGCTTGGTGTTCTGTCAACTGCTATTGAATCTGATAGCCATCTTGATTGTGGCCGTTTGGTGATGGCCATTTTGGGCGATCGGCCAATCTCAATCACCCAATCCAATTAATTACCCAATCCAATTACTCAACTCGTGACCCAACTCATGAGACCTAGTTCATGATCTGACTAATTCATGATTGAAAATGCCCCGCTCATGAACTAATCCAGGAACTCATCGTCCTTATCCCGATTTTCCAGCGCCGGCCTTGATCGATGCTTCAGCGTTTCTCGCATTAGGATCTCCATTAGCATTGCGTCCGATCCACCCTCGATCGCTCCCTCCCCACTAGGCTCCCCAAGCAAGCGCCCAACGGATTTTGAATCATCGCTGGCTGGTTAAATTTGGGAAACTTGCGCAACCCGGCTCCCGAGGAGAACTGGTCGGGTCAATTATTGTGGTGGCGATCGCCTACGGACTCGCGGCCTATGTGGCCGTGTCCCTGCCGGGGTTGCACCAAATTGGCACGGCGGTTTGGCCCTCGGCCGGCATTGCCCAAGCGGCCCTGATGTTGGGCGGCTTTCGGCTGTGGCCGGCGATCGCCCTCGGCATCAATTTCTATGACCTGATCCATCCGGGGATCACCATTCCCCTGTTGGGACTGTTTGGCTGCACGGGCGCAACGGTTCAGGCTGTCCTTGGGGTGTGGCTGTTTCGGCGGCTGGGGGGCAGCAATGTGTTCGATCGCGTGTCGAATGTGCTGAAGTTTTTGGTCAGCGGTGTGCTGATTGCCCCCCAAATTAATTGCACCTGCGGTGTGTTGGCCCTGTGCTTAACCGGCAACTTGCCTTGGTCGGAGTTTGCGACGGTGCGTTGGGGCTGGTTTTTGGGCGATGCCATGGGGATATTGGTCTTTGTGCCGCTGATTTTGATGGTGGCCCAACTCCAGCTAACAAGATTGGCAACGGATCACCCGCCTGCGCCGACACAAAAGCACGCGCCGATCGCTCCTGCGCACCCTTTGGCTCGGGCTATTACTCGGCAGTAGCGGCATTGTCTTTTGGGCCCAAACGGAGGCGGATATTGCTCGCTATCCTTTGGAATATTTGCCCTTTCCCCTGGTGGTGTGGGCGGGGATGCAGTTTGGGCCAAGGGCCGCAGCGGTGGGGTCATTTCTGATTTCAGCGATCGCGATCGGGGGCACGGCCTTTGGGATGGGCCCCTTTGTGGCCAAAGCCAGCAGCACCCAACAGGCGGTGCTGTTTTTGCAGGCCTTTTTGGGCGTAATCACGATTACTTCGATGGTGCTGTCGGCGGCGGAATCCGAGCGCTCCCGATCGGCGCGATCGCTTGCGGCCCTCAACCGTGAACTAGAGCAGCGCGTGGCCCGCCGCACGGCTGAACTGGCGGCCCAGACCGATCGCATCAACGACCTATTACACAACATCTTGCCCGCTGGCGTGGCGGAACAACTGGCCAGCGGCTCCCAAACCGTGGCGGAAACCTTCAACGATGTGACCGTTTTGTTTGCGGATCTCGTGGATTTCACCAGCTTTGCCGCCCAGCACCCGCCCACGGTGGTGGTGCAATTCCTGAATGATGTGTTTTGCACCTTTGATGATCTGGTGGAGCAATACGGCCTGGAAAAAATCAAGACGATCGGGGATGCCTACATGGTGGTGGGCGGTGTGCCCAAGCCCCGATCGAACAGCGCCTTTGCGATCGCCCATTTAGCCCTGGCCATGCAACAGGCGATCGGGCAATATCGCAAGCCCGATGGCAGCCCTTTTCGGTTGCGAATTGGCATCCACAGCGGCAGCGCCGTAGCCGGGGTGATTGGGATGAAAAAGCTGGTCTATGACCTCTGGGGCGACACGGTGAATGTGGCCAGCCGGATGGAAACCCTGGGGCAGCCGGGGCGAATTCAAGTCAGCCAAGCGGCCTTCGATCGCCTGCACAGCTATTTCCACTTGGAGCAACGGGGCACAATTGCTGTGAAGGGCAAAGGCGAAATGATCACCTATTGGTTAATCGGTGAACTCAGCAGCCACCAAGATTCAGATCCTGGTTTGCATCCACATCCCCCGTCATGAGCTACTGCTTAAACTCCCGTTGCACTGCCCCCGAAAATGACGATCATGCAGCGAACTGTGCTGCCTGTGGCCGACCGCTTATTTAATCCAGGAATCGATCGAAGGGCCCACCCTGAATTGCGAAGCCCTGGGCGGCCCTTGGTCAGCCAGCAAAGTCGCAGCCCTGCTACGGAAGCCTAGTTCAGCGTTGCGGCCCCAAAGGTGGCATTGAACTGTTGGCACCAAATGGCCACGGATTGGTATTGCGCCAAATTGAGATTGTTGGGGATCACGTAACGTTGGGAACCGGAGGTTTTTTGCAACGCACTCAACACCACGTATTGGCCTTCCGTTAGTTGCATTCCCGGTCGGGCAGATCGATGCAACACCACCCTCAGAGCTGGGCCACTGTCACTGCGGAAGTTGTTGCCAAATTCCAGAATTTTCTGAGAGCCTTCCATCACGATTCGGGCTGTGCCTTGGGTGGGATGCTCCAGGGCCATGAAGTTTCCGGACTTGAGCACCCTGGTTGACTGTTTGGGCAGGGTGACGCGGCTTTGCTGGGCCAGGGTGGCGGAGGGGGTTTGTGCAACGGCCATGGCAGCAACCGGGGCGATCGCGCTCATAGCCAAAACCAACGCTACAACAGTCCGTTTCATAACGATTCAGTCCTCGGAACCTAAAGATTGGGTGACACTGAGAAACCTGGCGTGGCGACAGCAAGGCAGCACCCCTGAGGAATCCACAGGGTCTCTACACAACAAGGTTTGAGGCGATCGCGCTGGTTGGAGTTGCTGGGTTGCCTGTCCACATTTACCAAGGTAGGCGGGCAAGATGAGTCCCAGATGAGTGGGAAATGAGGCGCGACGATCGGGTCGATCGGGTTGCTAATTGCTCTGCAAATTCCCCAATTCTCAACGTTGCCAGCCCATACCCATCGCGGTCTCAGGCCTCAAACCTTCAGGAACCAGCCCCGGCGATAGAACCCATACATGGCCAACCACCACAGCAGCACCATCGCGATCGCAAACAACAGCGAGCCGCTCATGGGGCCCGCCCAGGAAGCGAACAGGGTTTGATAGAGCCATTGGTAGGTGCTGGGGGCATCGGGGCCGCTGCCAATGTGGGTGCGATTCAGCAGCCGACCCACCAACCCGGAACCCACAAAAGCCGTGATTGCGTTCATCCCAAAAATTTCAAAGGGGCGGCTAATGCCGTGGGCGCGCCGGATTTCCGTGAGGGCATAGCACCCTGCGAGCAAGACGATCGACCAACCGGCGGCATAGAGCGCATAGGAACTGGTCCAAAGTTGCTTATTCAGCGGTAGCGCCAAATCCCAGAGGCGACCCAGGGCGATCGCCCCTACGCCGGCCCCCGTCAAGCGCCAAGCGGTGAGGGCTTTGATGGGCTGGGTTTTCAGCCACTGCACCGCCCAATAGCCCGCTAGGGTAGACCCGATCGCGGGAAGGGTGCTCAACAGTCCTTCCGGGTCAAAGGCCACGGTTTGTTGATTCAGGGTGAGTTGGTAAAGATGACTTGCGCCGAGTAGGGTTCGATCGACCCAACCGACGATCGAACCATCGGGCGTGAGCGGCGTGGTGCTCAACAGGGCCCAATAGCCCAACCACAGGCCCGCCACGGCGATCGCTTGGGCCCGTCGAGAGCAGTGCAAAACCAGGAGCGCCGAAGCACCATAGGCCAAGGCAATTCGCTGCAAAACACCCAAAATTCGCCATTTTTCCCACAGGAGCGGGGCCCCTTCAAACCAAGTCCGCATCAACAGGGTGGAGGCATTCAGGGCTAAGCCTAAGCCAAATAAAATCAGCACCCGTTGCAGCAATTTGCGATGGATTTGCCGCTGTTGGGGGCGATCGAGTGGGGCCTTTTCCGCCACGCGCCCCAAGGAGAAGGCCATGGCTCCCCCAACCACGAACAAAAACAGCGGAAAGACCAAATCTGTGGGCGTGAAGCCGTGCCACTCAGCGTGGAGCAGGGGGGGATAAACCTGGGCCCAACTGCCCGGATTGTTCACCAAGATCATGGCTGCGATCGCCAGGCCCCGCAGCAGGTCTAAGCACCGAAACCTTGGGGGTTTGGTAGGTTCGGCGGGCAAAGGGCGATCGACCGTCATGGCAAAACCGGTGGGTTAATCAACCGGCGCAAACAACTGAAAGCAAGAATACAAATTTGCGATGCCAGCTTGCGATACTGGCTTGCGATAACGGATTGCGATACCGGCTTGCGATATGGGCTAGGGGCGATTCGTCTGCGACGGGTCAGCCACTGAAAGCCGGGTGCTAGTCTGGACGGGGGGAAGGGGCGATCGGGTTCGGTTGAGTTTTCATTCAGCCATCCCAATTTGCTAGCTCTCGATTCCAATCCCGATTGAAATCCCGATTCAGACCTCAACTCCAGTCCCGAACCGCGTGCAAACCCGCGTCCTAACCTGATTCCTGACCTATGAGCGAATTGCAAGACTCTGACCGTTTCACCCTGGCCGCGGGCGATCGGGTACGGCTTGTGGCCCTGCCGCCCTACGTCAAAACGGCGGAACCCATGCCCATGTTGCGGCCGCCGTCGGTTTTGACGATCGGGGACTTGGGAACGGTGTTGGGTTGCCGGCCCGGGAACTGTTGGGCCATTCGGTTTGCCAATGGGGCTTATCTGCTGACGGCGCAATATCTAGAACGGGTGCAGACTCCGTGAATGCTGAACCCCAATTCCTGAAGTAAATTTGCTAAGTCCTCTGAATTTTCTGATCCAATTGAGCTAGAGCAGAGACCATATGGGTGTCAGGGCGATCTATCCGGGGAGTTTTGACCCCATCACCTTGGGGCATTTGGATATCATTGAGCGAGGCTGCCAACTGTTCGATCAGGTGATTGTGGCGGTGTTGCGCAATCCCAATAAACAACCCCTGTTCGAGGTGGCCCAACGGATTGAACTGATTGAGCGATCGACCAGCCATTTAAGCAATGTTAAGGTCGATACCTTCAATGGTTTGACGGTGGAGTACGCTCGACAACAAAAGGCAACCGTATTATTACGGGGATTGCGCGTGTTGTCGGATTTTGAGTACGAGCTGCAAATGGCCCATACCAACAAGACGCTCTCCGAGGCGATCGAGACCGTCTTTTTGGCAACGCGCAATGAGTATAGTTTTTTGAGTAGTAGCTTGGTGAAAGAGATCGCCCGCTTTGGTGGCCCGGTCGATCGCCTCGTTCCCGATCCTGTTGTTGCGGAGATTCAGCGATGTTTTCCTCAGATGCCTCTGGTTTCGCCCCCCAGCCCGTAGCGGATTCGGCAGCTTCGGCGGCGGAACCAGCAGCGAATGAGACGCAATCGGCGGCGAGTTCCCAGGGACGATCGAGCGGTTTTGATGTGCAACGGGCCCTCGATCGGCTCGAAGAAATTGTGCTGGACAGTCCCCGCATTCCCTTCGGGCGACGCACCTTGGTGGATGAGGAAGTGTTGCTGGATCAACTGGATTCAGTGCGGCTAAATTTACCCGCCGCCTTCCGGGAGGCCGAGGCGATCGTGCGGCAACGGGAGCAAATTCTCTTTGAAGCCCAGCAGCAGGCCAAAGACATCATCGAAGGGGCCAAACAGCAGGCCGCCCGCGCCATTTCCGAAACGGAGCTGGTGCGCCATGCCCAACTAGAAGCAGACTCCATTCGGCAGCAAGTGGAAGAAGAATGCCAGGCCGCACGCGATCGGCTGCTGAATGAATTAGACCAAACGCGCCAGGCCGCCGCCGCTGAGTTGGAAGAAATGCGGCGGGCCGCCATTTCGGAATGCGAAGCCATCCAAGATGGGGCTGATGATTATGCCGATCGGGTCTTGGGCAGCATTGAGCGACAACTGGGCGACATGCTGCGGGTCATTCGCAACGGTCGCCAACAGTTACAGCAAGAAGCCGATCGCGCCATGGGCAAATTGGGCAAATAGCCAAAACCCGTGGGGAGTTGCCCCTAATTGCTCAGCTCAATTACTCAGCTTAATTGCTCAGTTCAATTGCTCAATTCGCCATCTTCCAAGTGGGCCACTCGATCGGCAATATCCATAATTCGGGGATCGTGGGTCACAATCACGATCGTGCTGCCATCTTCCTTGGCCAAACTCCGCAACAGTTCCATCACCCCATGACCATTGCGGGAGTCCAACGCGGCCGTTGGTTCATCGGCCAAAATCAGCGGTGGATGGCCCGCCAAGGCCCGGGCGATCGCCACCCGTTGTTTTTCCCCACCCGACATCACCTTGGGCAGATGATCCGCTCGATGGCTCAAGGCCACGCGATCGAGCAACTTTCGCGCCATCTTCTTGGCCTGGGGGCCGCGAATGCCCTTTAAATTCAGGGCCACTTCCACGTTTTCCGCCGCCGACAGAGCCGGAAACAGATTGAACCCCTGAAACACAAATCCAATATTTTGGAGCCGGAAATTAGCCAACTGCTTTGGAGACAACTGGGTAATTGCCTGGCCCAGCAGATCCACATGGCCGCTAGTGGGGGTCAAAATGCCCGCCAAAATTGACAGCAGCGTGGTTTTGCCCGACCCCGACGGCCCCATCAGCAATTGAATGTCCCCCCGCTTCACCCGCAGGCTCACATCCTTCAGCACATGGATGGCTTCATCGCCACCGCTGTAGCGCATGTCAACATGCCGCGCGTCGATCGCCCAAGTACAATCGCCTTTGCCCTCATGGCAGCGATCGCGACGGATCAGGGGTGGCGACACCGGAGCGGTTAAAGTGGGCGCAGTCGTGAAATTGGTAGACGCGGTCATGGGGGAAACGGCTGGTTTAAGGATGGGAGATGATACCGATTCGATCGAGGTGGGTGGTGGGGGTAGAGCTTAGTGTAAGCGGTTAACCGACCTGGCCGAGGTGACTAATCGATCAGTTCTTGGCGATCGGGAACAGGAGGCCCGTTAACCACTTCATTAATTGTCTATAGCTCTCCATTTTAGAATTGTCTATTTTCAAGGTTGCCCAGGATTGGGGGAAATTTTGGGAATTCGCGACTCCAGGCGATCGATATTCCCAGTTTCGGCCAAGGGGATCCGTTTATTTCCGTCCATGACAGACAATTTCAGAAGCGGCCACAAAAATAGCCCAGCGAGAAAAGCAAGCCGAAAACAGGTCAAAAATCACTCACAGGCGACTCAAAAGCAACGTTAATCAAAACATAGAGTGATCCTCAATTGCCGGAAGATATGAAATAAATGACTAAGATGATGATCAACAAAGCAATCAGAGAAAGCATTTTATTGCAAGAAAGAAACGAGAAAATATAGAAGTAATATTAAAGCAATCTTAAGCTGATTTTCAAGAAATGAGAAAACGATAATGAAGCAAAGATTGGGTAATGGGGCGATCGATTAGTTTATAATTGACTTTTTAATTTTTTAATTGATCTGTCTTGATTGACTCAAGAATGCTGATTGATATGAATTGCAAATCATTAAAATCGCAAACAACCACGAATGACCGATCAGTAACTCATGCAAAACCGATTCATGATTAATGAATCACTCATGAATGGCTAAGGATGGGGCACACTGGGGCGCACACTGATTGATCGCATCTTAGCGCAATCGCCGGGTCATGATGGCTCTTTCTAGGCCTTGAAAACCACGGCGGGGTCAATGCGATTAACCTTTTGAATGGCAAACAGGGCCGAACTGACACACATCACCACCGTCACACCAAAGGTCAAAAAGGCGCTGAGGGGCGTAATGGCGATGACGACACCGGCTGTGGTGGCAAATTGCGCCACGCCCAAACAAAGGCCCATGCCGGGTAAATATCCCAAGACGGCCATCCAAAGGGACTGCTCAACAATAATGCCGCGCAAAACCCAACTGGAAGCGCCCATGGCCTTGAGGGTGGCGAATTCGCGGACGCGCTCGCTGGCGGAGGCGTAAAGAATTTGGCCCACGATCGCAATGCCCACGATCGCCCCGACGATCGCCCCAAGGGTCAAGATAAACCCCACCCCCGTTCGATCGCGCCAGTAGGTTTGCGAGAGGCGGGACAACTCCGCGCGGGTGAAGGCTCGGGAGTCTGGCAAGGCCGCTTCAATGCGGCGCTGGAGGTCTGGAATCGAGCTGCCCGGCTTGGCCCGCACCAAAATAAAGTTCACCGGGTCGGACGCATTGAGCGATCGAGGTGGCACGGGGCGATCGGCTCCGGTGGGCTTGGGGCTGACCCGATTCACACAATCCAGTCCCCCATCGGGCTGCACACTACAGGTCAGCCGCGATTCTCGCCCAGCACTCAGCAGGCTGTTGGCCGACACGGCAGACATGAACAAAAACGGGCTGAACACGATCGATTGCAGCCCCTGGCCCACCGCGCCCACTTGCAATGGGGTGGAACCCACCGTGCCCCGATCGCCCACCCGCGACAGCCCCAACTTCCGAAGATTCGTTACGTCGGTGATCGCCCGGTAGGGTTGTTGAACTTCGGTTGCTCGGCCTTGGGTCAGGTTCCAAGGTTGAAATAACACCCCATCCGGCTGATAGCCCAAGGTAATCACCGACTCAATCCGATTGTTGGGAGCACGCCACAGCACTTTGCCAAAAATCAGCGGCTCCGCCCGTTCCACCCCCGCCAACCGCTGGACACGGCTCAGGTGGTCGAAGGACAGGGGCAGGGTCAGTTCCAGATGCACCAAGTCCTTGGACGTGACCCAAATATCGGCCTTGGAGCGATCGACCAGCAGCGATGTGGATTCTGTGAAACCGCGAAACACGCCCGTTTGGATCGTCACCAGGCTCACGGCAAACAGAATTCCCGCTTGGGCCACCAACAGGCGCGGAATATCTTCAAATAGATTTTTACGGGCGATCGAGGGCATAGACCACCTAAAAAAGAATCGCCAAGCAGTTCATCAGACCGAGCAATCAGTGCCGTCAGAATCGAGAGATGCGCGCCAATGACCAGAGCGGATAAGCTAGGTGTTCTAGTCAGTTTTTTGTATTGCAGTTTTGACGGTTCATCGACAGCAGATGCGTCCCAAATTAACAGATTTAAACGATTGGTATCGGGCTGAGTTACTGATGCAGCCAGCCTTCCTGCGAACGATCGACAACATTCGCAAGCAACTGGAATCTTCCGGCTGGAAAGGAACCTACGAAGAATTTCCCGTCTTTCCCTACGGCACGTCTGAAGAAATCCAAACCCGTGTCACCCTCTTGCAGCAGGAACTAACCACCGCCAGCGGCGAACGGGCAGCGGAAATTACGGCGGCGTTGGATGACTTGCCACAACCCTATCCGGGCTATTGGTTCACCCTGGAGCACGATGGCCAGTCCACGCGCGTTGACGTGTGGGAACTGTGCTACAGCATTTGCTTCCGCGACTACCAAGCCCTCAGCACCCTCAGTGCGGGCGATGAGGTGATGGTCACCATTGATTTGGATTTGATTGGGGAGGATGGGGATGTGGACTGGCATCGGCTGGATGAAAAAGCCCAGCGGGTGGTGGCGCAAGTGTTCGATCGCCTAGCAAACATCATCAACTAGCGCTCTCCACTAGCACCCTCCGCTAATACCTTGTTCGTGGGCTGAATGGGGTGGCAGGTTCCGCTGGCCCTAGCGCAACGAATTGAGGTCGATCGCCCCCACGCCGCCCCGTTGAATTTGGCGCAAAATAATTCCAAACTGCCACCAAACCGTCAGCGCTCCGCCCACCGCCACCGGCACGGAAAGTTTATAGGACAGGTCGATCGGGAACGCGAAGCACTGCAATGTGGCCGCCAAAAAAAAGCCAGCCCCGCCGGCCATCCCCACAAACGGGAGCCACAACTCAGGCCCTTTCATGGCCGCCGGATCCCGATCGGGTGACTTGAGCCAAACTCGCCCCTGTTCGCGCAAACTTTTCGCAAAGGCCAACCCCGACAGCGCTCCCGCCGCAACCCCGGCCGCCAACAACACGTAGGGCGATCCGCCGCTGGTGTAATCCATTGTTTCTATTAATGATGTTCAAAGCTTATATTCCAAGGCGTTTATTCTATCGTCTCTATTGCCAATGTAGACTAGATGTGAACGATGGGTGTTATCTCCAACCGAACGGGTTCAGGCTCACGGAACCCAACCCAACCAGCATGGCCCCACAGACCACAATTCTCGCAATTCTCAACGTTGCCAGTGGTCGCGGTGGGGGGTAACTTTGTGCTTGTCTGCGTCTAGGAAGTTTTGGCCCCCACCCGATCGCACCGCAGCTACGGTGATTGGCTCCAGGGGGTTAATCAAAAGAAAGTTACCGTTGACTAACAGGGGGGAAACGGGAAATTTTCTAAATTCATCGAAAAATTCATCGAATTCAACAAATTCACCGATCGCCCGTGAGGATTCGTATCTGTGAGTTGCCCAATGAGTCATTCAATGACAACATTGCCTGTCATGACGACCTCCATTATTCCGGTCATTAGCTTGCCCGCCGGGCCCCTGGCCCAGGCCCCAACCACCCCGGCTCCTGCTAATAATTTATGGCTCATGAGCAGTGGCGCTTTGGCAGTGTTGCTGGTCGCTGGTGGTGTTTATTTCAAGCTAGAAACAGACAAGCTCCACAAGAGAATTCGTGCAGAAGAATTCCGAGTTCGTGAACTCAAAAAACGCCTTGACTTAGCCCTCAAAAGCATTCACAAGATGGAAGCAAATCCCGATCTTGTGAATTCTCGTGAGTTCAACTTGGATTACTTGCGAATGCGGATGCAGGAGGAGATCTTCCACTTCGCGATCGTGAATCAGATCAAGATGAAGATCAAAACCATGGTGTCCGTGGCCCTGCGGCCGACCCAACAACAGGCTGGCACTCAAAACAACGCGCAGACCAACCAAGGCCGCCAAGTGGATCAGCTCTTTGATGTGGAGTATGAAACTTGCACCGATGGCGTGAAGCGGGTGAAGCGGGTGTTGTTTCGAGTGCAGGTGCGCATCACCAAATTGCCCACCCAGCCCACTTCCCGGACGATCGAGGAAATCATCAACTGCCTGGAGCGCTACCTCAGTTTGGCGGATGATGATGACGATCGGTGGCAACCGACGATCCAGGGGCGCATCGTCACCATCAGTTGGGATCAAAAGGCCAAACCCACGCCGCTGCTGGTGTTGGAGCAGTCCGGTGAGGGCATGAATGTCACCCTTAAGACGCGGCGTGCGGCCGGTGCGGCTAAGTAGGCGGGTTGCTGTGTTTTGGTTCTGCGCAACCGATGAGAGTCTATGGCGGTTGATTTAGGGGCGGCTGATTTGAGGGCGGCTGATTTGAGGGCGGTTGAATCGGGAGCGGTTTATTTGGGGTTTGATCCGGGCAGCGCCAAATGTGGATTGGCGGTGCTGCGATCGAGTGGCGAGATTTTGGCCCATGAGGTGGTGCGATCGGACGGGGCGATCGAGCAATTGCGCCAATGGCAGCAACAATACCAAGCCACGGCCATCATTATGGGTGACCAAACCACTTCCAAGGCCTGGGTCAGCCGTCTGGAACAGGGTTGGCCCGATGCCCCCCCGATCCAACGGGTTGATGAACGCTACAGCACCCTAGCCGCGCGCGATCGCTATTGGGAACTCTATCCGCCTCGGGGTTGGCGAAAGTTGCTGCCTCGGGGCCTGCGCCAGCCGCCCCGCCCGGTGGATGATATTGCGGCGATCGTTTTGGTGGAGCGGTTTTTAGCGAATAGCTCTCCCAAGAACTGAGTTTCGCAGAGAAATTTCACAGAGAAAATTTCACAGAGAAATTCCGCCGGGTGCATCCAGCCTGTTCAAAGCCCTGGGCTAAATCCCGCGCGGCAGATGTCGGACGGCACGCTTGGCGCGATCGGACACGGGCCAACGCCACACATCTTCAAAGAGCCAAACCAAATTGTGCTGGGTGGTTTCGCTGAGGGCAATGATCCAGTTGTCCACGGCTGCTTGGGTGCTGGTGGCATCGGGGCGATCGCGCACGGCGGCCCACAACCGCTTAGCAAAGGTGGGATCGTTGGGACTGTAGCGATCGCGCACTTCCAGCAGCATGGCCGCCCACAATTCCGGCGCACCAATGCAAATTCCCCGCTCGGAACAGAGGGGGTTTTTGGGAGCTTGACCCGATCGCAGGGTGTTGTGCCAATTCAAAGTGCGATCGGCTTGATAGCGCCATAGGAGCGATCGCAAATCCTGACGATAAATTTCAAACGGCGTGCCATACACCGATCCCGGCTCAATTTGCAGCACGTCCAACACTTCCAAACGCATAAAAGCTGCAAACCCGGTGCGTACCGTAACGCTAGCATCGGCTCCCTGATATTCCAGTTTTTTGGCATAGGATTTCAGCCAAAAATTACGCCCCAACTCATAAATGGGCAGGGTCTCAAACTCGCCGGTTTTCTGATAGGTATTGTAAAGATCTTGGAAATAAGGAGCCTTCACCTCGATGCCGGTGCTGGAAATGTAGCCACAGCCACCGCCACAGGTTTTGGGAACAATGGCCACCGTTCCCAATTGATCGCGAATGGTGGGGCCGTAGGGGGTGGGTTTGCCGGCCACGGCTTCGGCATAGAAATCATAGGCGCGATCGACCAGTTCAATCAGGGGTTGCAATCGTTCCGGCTCCCAAGTTCCCTCCGGCAACAGCCACACCAAATTGCGGCCACGATAGGGATATAACTGCAACTCGGTTCGATCGAACGCTACGTAGGGAATGGGAGCCGGCCGGGCCGGTTGGGATGGCTCGATCGCCCCGGCTGCCCCGGCCGCCAACCACAGCAACCCCGCCCCCAGACAACCCAACCAAACCCGCCGGACTGATCCCCGCCGAGGACTAAGCCCGCCGAATCCAGCCATTGAGCGTGAACCGGCCATGGTCAAATTGGCGCGACGGACAAACAACGGGCAGCACTTCATGTTTACAGCGACTATCAAAAAAGACAATCCGATTATTCAGCGGTTCAATGGTCTCGAAGCGATCGGACGCGGTTACCATGGGCCCGCTGATATCCGTTTCATACATTCGCAATTCACCACCCGAAAATCGCTTCGGTTCCTGATAGAAATAGTAAACATAGGTCAGGACGCGCGTGGCCGTTTCTGGACTGCCTGAATCGTTGTGAATTTTATAAAAACAGCCATCATTGTGAGCCGTTAGCTGCATCTCAACTTGTCCCGGCTCAAAGCCAGGCATTCCCAATTGCTGCACAACCGTTGGCAATAGACCAATTAACCGTTGGCGCAAGAGTTCGTAGAGATCTGGATAGAGCGTGGCATACAAAATACTGGAGCGACGGTAATCGCTGGCGTTGGTTGTGGTTTTGGAACCAACGAATTGATCGGCCTTATTCAAGGCCGTGCTGAGGGCAAATTGATGCTCTTCATGACTTAGAAAGTTGTCAATTTCTAAAACCGTTGGCTCCAAAATTTGGTCATTGCGAGCCGCTGAAGGAGCAGTCGCAACGGGGTAAGCCAGGGACTGATATTGGGTGGTGGCGGTGCTGTCTGAATGGGGGCGATCGGGGCCGATGGCGGGCTGGCCCTTGGAAGCGGATCGCAATCTTGCGTCCAGTGGCGATGCTGACCACGATTCCGGGCCCGGGTTCGTCAGGCGTTGGGTCAGTTGCGGCAATTCCCAACCATCGGTGTTGAGACCTTCGATCGGGTCGGTTCCATGGGCCAATTCCAAAACACGCAGGGCCACCAAGGTTCGATCGCGCAATGACAGTTCAGGAGAGTCCAGCGCTTCATTGAGGGTGCTCACTGCTCGATCGAGCAGACCCTGCATTTCGTCTGATTGAGTCACCGTTTATGGGGGGAGTTAGGTTGCCAGAGGTTTATCCAGGAGTCAACCATCGGCGTTGATTCCTGTGGATTCCTTCCGTCTTATCAAATTGGTCGGGAATCTGAGAACTGATTGCGGCGGCCATCTTGATTCCCTGGAGGAAAAGCCATGGCGATCGATCTTGTCCAGGTTTCTAACTAGATTTCTAACCAGATTTCTGGCCCAGGTTTCTCGCCATGCTCCTAAGTGGAAGGAAGGGCCCGCAACCGTTCATCCAAATAACTCCGATCGGCCACACTGTGAAACAGGGGGCCCCGATCGCTCATTTCCACCACATTCAACCCCGCCACCGGCAACGAGAAGCGATCGCGATAGCGACCCACATCAATGCCCATCAGCACACAAAGCAAAATCCGAATCGTTGCCTTATGGGACACCAACAGCACTGAACCCGTGGGGTGACGACGCTCAATTTCGTCCAAAACCAATGAAGCTCGGCGGGCAATGTCCACACCCCGCTCGCCTCCCGTGGGCGCATTCCAAGCCGGATCCGTCAGCCACCGCACATAGTCATCGTGATAGATTCGATCGACCTCGCGGGGATGCAACCCTTCCCACTTTCCGTAGGCAATTTCCCTTAGCCCATCTCGCAACTGCATATTCAGCCCCGTCATTTCGCACAGAGGCGTTGCCGTCTGGATCGCGCGGCGCAGCGGACTGGTGTAAATGGCTGTCCACTCAAGGGAGGCATAGGCGATCGCGAACTTCTCAGCCATTTCATGCCCCTCGGGCGTGAGGCCGGGATCATTTTCAGGCGTGCCGCAATAACCACCGGATGCACTGTAGGCCGTCTGAGCATGACGCAAGAAGAAGAGCTTAAGAGCCATGGTGGAGTTCGATCGACATGGAGCTTCAATGGTTCAATCCTAGATTCAATCCTAGGACTGAAGAGGAGTAGTGGAAAAATTAGACGGTCTCCATGAAGGCACTTTTCAGACATTTGCTCGGAGCAGTTCAATCCGGAGATAAGCTAAATCCGGCAATTTAGGGCCAATCAACAGCGCTATGGCTAACGATCGAATCTTGAAGTCTGGCCCAGGATGGCGATTGGGCTGGCAGCCTTCGGCCACGAAATTTTCGGGATTGGTGGGCAGTGATGATTGGGCTGTGGAGCTGACGGAGCCGGAGTTAACCGACTTTTGCCGACTGCTCGATCGCCTGGTGGATTCAGTGCGGGCGATCGCCGATGAGTTGATGCCCGAGGAAAAAATTGCTTGCGAGGTGGAGAGCGATCGGCTCTGGCTGGGGGCCGAGGGCTACGCAGATGCCTTTGGGGTGCGGTTTGTGTTGCTGTCGGGGCGGGGCGCTGAAGGGGGATGGCCGCCGGAAGCGGTGGATGGGTTGGTGCAGGCGGCCCGCACGATCGGGCTGTTTTAGCGCCCTTTCTCAAGGCTATCTCTCAACGCCATCTCTCAACGCGATTCCCGAACATCGTGCCTCACCAGAACGCCACGACGCTGAACGGTGGCTCAATGTTCAGCGTCGATCGCGCCCTTGGGTGGCGGGAGTTGAGATTGAAGGCGCAACAGTTCGATCGGCATTCCATCCGGATCTGCGATGAATGCCACCTCATAGACCCGATCGCCAATCATTTGCTGGCAAGGGGCCAACAACAGGGGCAGGGGTTGCGGAGCCAGGCGATCGCCCATCAGACGCAACCAATCCGGCAGCGTTTCTGGGCGATCGGGCGATTGGGCCAAATCTAGCGACAAATGGTAGTAGCCCACATAATGCTCATTGCCAAAGGGATCGGGCGGCGATTGGGGTTCCGGCACTTGCAGCAGCTCAATCCGTCCCCCCCAACCTTCCATCCAACAGGCCAGGGTCATGCCCGCCGTGAACCGTTCGGCCATCCCAAACCCGATCGCTTCATAAAACGCGATCGCCCGGTGAATATCCGCCGTTTTTAAGGAAACATGGTGCATTGCGCCGCTACCGCCCCCCCCCTTGGGCTACTCAAACAGCCGGAAATAGGGATAGCGCACCGGCACACCGGGTTCCTTGTCCAACACAAAATTAATCACATCCCAACAGGGATCCGCCGCTTCCGTGGCGCTGAATTCCACCGGCAAGCCATAAAGCCGCGGCCGACCGTCGGAACTGGGATTGCGCGGGTTTGCCCGATCGAGATAGGACGCAATGAGGGTTTGGTAACGATGGGCAACGGTTACCTTTGTGGCCCGGAAGCCTTGGGTATAGAGCCGATCGAGCGCTTCATGAATTTCAAAGCGAATGCCGTCGGGGTGCGTATGCTGGCGATACCATTCACCTTCCCACTGCCGCCAATGGCGACTGGATTGCAAATGCACCAGTTCTTTGGTGTTGGGGTCGGCTTCAAAGGCCCCATGCCGGGGACAAAGGTACGTGTCCGTAAGGGTCAGGGCCGGGATCGGCTGCCGACAATGGGGACACAAAATTTCTGGGCCAAAGATGGGATATTGCAACGTCGGATTCAGCATGGGTTCGATCGAAACCTCGTGCAGGACGGCGGTGGGAGCGGGGGTTCGATCGCGGGCCGTCGCCTCGCTACCCTATTATAGCGATGGCATTTTGGCGGTCTGGGCAAAACAAACGCTTCTTGAAATATTTGTCACGTTTATGTCACGTCTAGAGGCAACAGGGGCGATCGCCCATCCCATTTTGGGCACACCAGACATCGCGGCTGCGGCCTTTGTCGCTCCCAACGCCACCATTATCGGCCGGGTCACCCTGGCCGCCGGGGCCAACATTTGGTATGGCGCGGTGCTGCGGGGGGATGTGGAGCGGATTGACATTGGCGAAAACACCAATGTCCAAGATGGCGCAGTGATCCATGGCGACCCGGGCCAGCCCACAATTCTTGAGGCCGATGTGACTGTGGGCCACCGGGCCATCATCCACTCCGCCCACATTGAACGGGGCTGCACGATCGGGATGGGAGCCATCATTCTCAACGGCGTGCGCGTGGGTGCGGGTAGCATCGTGGGGGCTGGGGCCGTGGTGACCAAAGAGGTACCACCCCGATCGCTCGTGGTGGGAATTCCGGGCAAGGTCGTCCGATCGCTCAGCGATCAGGAAGTGGCGGAACAAATTGAACATGCGGCCCGCTACGTAAAGTTGGCCCTGGTGCATGGCGGCCAGGGCACGGATCTGGGTTTTCACGGGGCGCACTAGGTAACTCGGCCTACCCCAATGCCCGCCAGTGACCCAGTTCCCAGGATTCCGATCGACTGGTCGCGTTCGGGAGGCCCCAAATGCCCGACAATGGCATTTAATTAAATTGGCTCGCCTGTTTTTAGAACTGTTACGGGAGATCAAGATATGGATTGGCGCGTTTTGGTTGTGGTGTCTCCGCTGCTGCTGGCTGCTGGCTGGGCTGTTTTCAACATTGGTAAGGCAGCTCTCGAGCAATTGCGTCGTCAGCTAGACAGCTAGGTTCGTAGTAAACTCTGGCGGTTTTGTCGCGATCGCCCACAATCGATACCCAATCGCAGAATAGTAGGGGCGCTTTGATGGCGCTCCTACTTGTTTTTGGGCATTTTTGGCCCCTCGCAAGGCGCAATAGGCTAAGGAACAACACCATGACCCCGGCGATCGAACCATCAAACCCAGAGCCGCTAGATTCAGCAAATTCCGTCAGTGCAGCTCACCCGGCAACCCAGGATCATCAGGGCAATCACGCCAATCACGCTCACCAGGCCAATCAGGATAATCAGACCAATCAGGATAATCAGACCAATCAGGTAGGCCAACTAGACCAGCAATTAGCTAGTTTTCAACCCTTCGGCGTGCAGTTGGGCTTAGAGCGGATGCTAGGGGTGCTGGCGGCTTTGGGAAACCCTCAGCAACAGGTGTCGATCGTCCATGTGGCGGGAACCAATGGCAAAGGTTCCGTTTGTGCTTACCTGTCCAGCATTCTGACGGCGGCGGGCTATCGCACCGGGCGCTACACTTCACCGCACCTGGTGGATTGGACGGAGCGAATCACGGTGGATCAAGTTCCGATCGAACCGCAAGTTCTGGCTGAGTTGCTGCGTGAGGGGGAACAGGCGATCGCCCAAACCGGCATTTCCCTGACCCAATTTGAGCTGGTGACCGTGGCCGCTTGGCTGTATTTTGCGCGCCAGCGGGTGGATTTGGCGGTGATGGAAGTGGGGCTAGGGGGGCGGTTGGATGCGACCAATGTGGTGGACGGGCCGATCGCCTGTGCCATCACCTCGATCGGACGGGATCATTGGCAGGTTTTGGGCGACAGCTTGGGACAAATTGCCGGAGAAAAAGCCGGCATCCTGAAGCCGGGGCGGCCGCTGGTGGTGGCTCCCCTGCCGCCCGAGGCCCGGGCCGTGGTGGCCGATCGCGCGGCCCAACTGGCCTGCCCGATCGATTGGGTGGAGCCGGCCGAGCCGATCGCCCCGCCGGCCGAATCTTGGCCGCACTTACCTTGGGTGCGATCGGGCAATTTAGCCTATCCGCTGCCCCTGGCCGGAACTGTCCAGCGCACCAATGCGGCCGTCGCGATCGGGCTGGTGCAACAGTTGCGATCGGCCGGTTGGGCCATTTCCAACCCAGCCATTCAAACCGGCATGGCCAACGCCCGCTGGCCGGGCCGGTTGCAGTGGACAACCCATCAGGGGCGATCGCTGCTGGTGGATGGGGCCCACAACCATGACTCGGCCCAAGTGCTGCGGGACTATGTGGATCAGCAAAATTTGGGGCCCGTGATCTGGGTGATGGGTATGTTGAGCACCAAGGACGCGGCCGCCGTGTTGCGGATCCTGTTGAGATCGGGCGATCGGCTCTACACCGTGCCTGTTCCAGATCCCCAGTCGATCGCCCCCGAAGCATTGGTGCATCTGGCTCCCGAGGCGATCGCCCTGGCAGAGGGTCGCCCCTTCACGGATCTGTTGCCAGCTTTGGAGGCGGCCCTGGCGGGCGATCGGCCCGTGGTGCTCTGTGGTTCCCTGTATCTTTTGGGGCAATTCTTCCGGATCAGCACCCCCACCATTTCCCCAGTCCTAGCAGCCAAAAGCTGACAAATCCATTGGTTTTGGATTAGAAACAAAGGGAGCCTGATCCGCAAAATCACGGAGTTCAGGGGAACCCTCTTGCCGGTTTCCCAGTTCTCCAGCAGCAGGCAGGTATGGGTGGGTCAGGCTGAATGCAAGGGCTTTCGACCATAGGCCAAACTGTGGATTGAAAATCGATCGGGGCGGAAGCGGGGCGATTCATCTCGAAACGGCGGCCAGTCCGGTCTTGTCAGCCTAGGTTGCGGATGAAGCGGACTTCGCCGTGATGAAGCAGGAAGCCTCCCGATTGCAGCCTTCGCGAGCGAATGGTGGCAATTGCTAGTGAAGTAGTGACGGATTTTGGAGGTTTCTCAATGAAAATTGTTCAGGCTCCCAGCCAACCCGTGCGCCCGCTCCAGCGGTTTGTGGTGGCCGGTGTGGCAACGCCCGATGATGCGGGCAAACCGTTGGTCGTCAGTCTGAATAATGACTTCAAGATGACAGGGCCGATCGTGGCCAAGGACGGCACTTGGCGCTTAGACCTGGTGTTTCCCAAGCCCGGCAACCACCACCTGAGTGTGAATTTGGGCGATCGGCGGGCGGACTGGTCGTTTCAGGTGATTGGGGAAAATGGCGAAACGGCCCCACCGGGCCCGATCGTCCCAGAAGCCAGCCCCGTCAGCGGCCGCCGTCCCCTCCCTCGGGCGAAGGCCTCGGAAGGTGCGCCCACCCTGCGGCAGTTGGTGGAAGAAGCCTTTCGCAACAACTATTCCGATGTGCATTTGGCCGTGGGCCGAGAACCGCGCTTCCGCAGCCGGGGGCAAATGCAGCCCACCACCTACCCCACCACGGACGACAACACCTTCATGGCCTGGATGCAAGAGGTGTTGAGTGATGTGGAAATTCAGCATTTTCAAGAAAACTTAGACTTTGACGGGGCGGCCCAATATCCCTTTGCGCGGGTGCGGATCAATTTGTTTGAAACCCTGAATGGGCCGGCGATGGTGTTGCGCTTGATTCCGATGGAAATCAAGACCTTTGAGCAGCTTTGTTTACCGGCGGCCTTTGCGAACGTTTGCCATGCCCACAAAGGGTTGATTTTGGTGACGGGGCCCACCGGCTCCGGGAAGTCCACCACCTTGGCGGCCATGATTGACTACATCAACCGCAACATGACCCGGCACATCATCACGATCGAAGACCCGATCGAGTTTGTCCACCAAAGCCGCCGATCGGTGATCAATCAGCGGGAGGTGGGGATTCACTCCCTACGGTTTGACAATGCGTTGCGGGCTTCCTTGCGGGAAGATCCAGACGTGATTCTGATTGGGGAAATGCGCGATCGGGAAACGGTGGAAACCGCCCTGAAGGCTGCCCAAACCGGTCACTTGGTATTCGGAACGCTGCACACCAACGGGGCCGTCAAGACGATCGAGCGGATTTTGGCGCTCTATTCACCGGAAGATCGCGAGGCCGTGCGAACCCAAATTGCGGAAGCGATGGTGGCTTGCATTTCTCAAGCCCTAGTGCCCACCACCGACGGCAAACGGGCCCCGGTCTTTGAGGTGTTGATCAACACGGATGCCATTCGGGATTACATCAAGAAAGGGCAGATTGACGAGGTGGAGGACATCATTCCCCGATCGGAATACGAGGGCATGTGTACGATGAACCAAATTCTCTACAAGCTCTATTTGGAAGGGCGCATCAACGAGGAGATTGCTCTCGCCAATTCGCCCCGCGAGAACGAAATGGCGATTATGTTGCGAGGTGGCTCTCTTTACAGCTCTGCGGTCTAGGTCGGGGCGCAAGGCCCTAGGCCCTAGGCCCGAAAGCTGCTGTTTTAACGGTTGATTAACCCATTGCGGCGGTGTGTCCCGCCTGATCGATCGGGCAGGATCGATCAGAATGAATCGGGCAGGATCGATCAGGCAGGGGCCTATTCTCCCGTGGCGTAGCGAACCAGGTTCAGCAACTGTTGCCGGAGGGTTTCGAGTCCCAAGCGATCGCCTGCGGAAATAAACACCCCGTGGGGACATTCCGCCTTGGCCTGTTCGATCGCCTCGGAGCTGGCCGCGTCGATTTTGTTGAAAACCAGCAGCTCCGGCCCCGGAACGATCGGCATTTCACCCAAAATTTCATGCACCGCCGCAATATGTCGGGGCCAGGAAGGATGGGATAAATCCACCAAGTGCAACAGGGCCTCTGCTTCCGTCACCTCCTCCAGGGTGGCGCGAAAGGCATCCATCAAGGGCGGCGGCAGCTCTTGAATAAACCCCACCGTGTCCGTAAGCAGGATCGATCGCCCCTCGGTGGGTTCCGCAAATTCGGGGCTGTCTGGAAATTCCGATTCAGCGATTGGGGCGATCGGGGCGGGCGCAGTCAGGGTCAGGCGGCGAGTAGTTGGATCCAACGTGGCAAACAGTTGATCGGCCGCATAGACCTCCGCATCGGTCAGCACGTTCAACAGGGTTGATTTTCCAGCGTTGGTATAGCCCACGATCGCCACGGTCGGCACATCGTGGTGTTGGCGACGTTGGCGCAGGCGGTTGCGGTGGGCCTGGAGTTCGTTCACCTCCCGTTGCAAGCGGGCAATGCGCCGCTGAATCACCCGGCGTTCGGTTTCCAATTTGGTTTCACCGGGCCCCCGGGTTCCAATGCCGCCGCCCAACCGAGACATGGCTTGGCCACGGCCCGTCAGTCGCGGCATGAGATATTCCAACTGGGCCAGTTCCACTTGCAGCTTGCCCGCGCCCGATCGGGCCCGTTGCGCAAAGATATCGAGAATCACCTCGGTGCGATCGACCACGCGCGTGCCGATGAATTTTTCCAGGTTGCGGATTTGGGCCGGGGACAAGTCCCGATCGAACGCCACTAGGTTGGCCCCCAAGCTCTGGGCCTGGAGGGCAATTTCTTCCACCTTCCCTTCACCCACCACGGTTTGGGGATGGGGGCGCGATCGCTTTTGGCGCACCACACCGACCACGGAACCGCCGGCCGTGTCCACCAGCCGATCGAGTTCCACCAACCCGTCTTCAAAGGCCCTGGGATCCCGATCGCTCGTTTGCACCCCCACCAACAACACCCGATCGCCCGCTTGATCAATCTCTAGGCCGGACACTTCTCGGGCAAACTCGGCCTCCAGCCCCGTCACAAAGTCCAGAAAGTCCTGTTCCGCCAAATCCTCGATCGGGACAGGGGGTAACACCGTGGTGCTTTGGGTGACGCTTTCGGCCGTCGATTCCGTCCCTCGCACCACCAAACCCGGCAGATTGGACGGCGGCAACAGATGGGCCACCCGCGCCGATTTCACATAGCCCCCCACACCGCCACCGCGCCGCGCAAAGCCACTGCCCGTGAGTGGCAACCAAACCAACGCATCCAACCGTTGCAGGGCCAAAGCCGTCAAGGCTCCGGTTCCCGGCTGTTCTGACTCGGGCGCGGTGGCCATGCAACGAATTCCGCACAGGCGCTCGGCCCCATAGCGCGGCAATTCCAAAGGCGGGATTTGGGTTTGGCGCGGTGTGCCCACGCCAACTCGAATCACCTGGCCCCGCCGGTTAAAGTAAACGCAAAGGGGTTTTTCCAGTTCGGTGCTGATGGCGGCCAAGCGCTGGGCAAATTCCGGCGTGGTGAAGCGATCGCCGGGCACGCGCTGATGATAAAGCTGCTTCAGTTGTTTGAGTTGGTTGGTTTTGAGACCTTTCAGATCTCCATGAATGGTTTCGATAAGCCACCTCAGAATGCGACAAAAAAATGGAAAAGAATAGAACGGCAAAATGAACCAGATCCCCAAACGGCGATCGCCGCGCATCTCCCGCCTGGGAGGGGCGATCGGGCAGTGGAGAATGGTTCAATTTTAGGCGGGCCGGGCCGGCTAAGGCGAGGGTGATCCCTGATCCTTAGGCGGTTCAACGGCTCAACCATGCTCAAACCATCTCGTTAGCCGATCTCGTTAACCTACAGCGTTAACCTGTGGCGTTAACCGGTTGATTAGCCCATTCCAGCACCATGCCACTTCCCGATCGCCCCGTTGCTGATCCCCCCGCCTCTGGTCTGCCCACGACTCACCTGATCGTGCTAATTGGGCCGCCGGGCTGTGGCAAGTCCACCCTGGCTCGCCAGTGGCAAGCCGCCGCTCCCGATCGACATTGGATTTCCACCGATGCCATCCGGGCTGAACTCTTTGGTGATGCGGCTGTTCAGGGCGACTGGTCAGCCATTTGGCAGGTGGTGTGCGATCGACTGCAAACCGCGATCGCCAACGCAGCCGATGCCGTTTACGATGCCACCAACGCCGACCCGCGCCAACGACAGCGAATCTTAGAAACCGCACGGGAATTGGGGTTTAGCCAGATTATCGGCTGGTGGGTGCAAACCCCGTTGGAGCAATGCTTGGCCTGGAATGCCCAGCGCGATCGACAGGTTCCCGCCCATGTCATTGAGCGGATGGCTCAACAATTGGATCGATCGCCCCCAGAACTGGCAGAAGGCTTTGATCAACTGGAAATTATTGGAACCTTTTAGTTTCAGCTTCCCTCTGGTCTGGATCTACCGGCCAAGAAACAGTCTTCAGGTTGCGCAAATTGATAGGAACGAGCCACACCTGCTTCTATCCAGTCAATTCCTTCAATCCGTACATACCAGCCTCTCAAATCAATAGGTTTGATTTCCAGGGCGATCGGTTGATCGTTGCGGTTGAAAAGCCCTTGAGCACCCATTCCCAGTGAACGATCATTCAGTGATCGTCCCGCTCGGTTCAAAATACTATTCTGTGTTCGCACAACATAGCGTACATTAACATCTGTTACTGGCTTTCCTGTTCGATTTTGAACTGATCCCATCAAATGAATCACCGTTTTCGTGAGACCTGACGGTTGTTCTGAGCTACTTTCCTGTTCAAACCAGCATTGCAACAGCTCCACATTGCCGCCGCCATTGGCACTAGTGGCCGCCGGAGGTGGCCCCATCGGCGCAGATGCTGGAGCGCTGTTTGGGGCCGTTGGATTGTTGCCCGGCCGACCACACCAAGCACTGAGATCCCGGCGGTTGCCAGCCGCATCGGTGAAGTAGCACAGGGGGTCTGTGTCCTGGCCCTGGGCTGATTTTCCGAAGCTCACCGTAAGCAACAATGCCGTTACCATCAGGGTTAAAAGCTGAACTCGGGGAACCATGGCAGCCTGGAACTCAAAATTTTATATAAAGTGATTCGTTTAATAGTATCTGGGTTTTTGCAGGAAAGGGAATTTGCAAATAATTAGAAAATCAAGCTTTGGGGGCGGGTGTTGCGCCCCCGTTGTTTGGATGGATTGTTTGGATGGGCGTTAATCAGGTGGACATTTAGCCGAAAACGCGGTGCTCCAGGCAGGGCATTTGGCGACGAACTTGGGCCAGTCGATCAGGGTTGATTTCCGCGATCGCGAGGCCCACCGGATCCCCCGCGTCGGCCAAGATTGTGCCCCAAGGATCAATAATCACCGCGTGGCCATGGGACTGGCGGCGGCCGTAGTGGAGGCCTGTTTGGGCCGGGGCGATCGCGTAACAGGTGTTCTCGATCGCCCGGGCTTGCAACAACACTTGCCAATGATCCTTGCCCGTGTAGGCCGTGAAGGCTGCGGGCACAAACAACACATCTGCGCCCTGTTTGGACAGATGGCGATATAGCTCCGGAAACCGCACGTCATAACAGACCGAGAGACCCAAATTGCCCAAATTGTCCGATCGATAGAGGGGCGGCAAGTGGGAACCGGCCAACACCGTTTGCGATTCGCGGTAGGTGTTGCCATCGGGCAAATCCACATCGAACAAATGCACCTTTTCGTATCGCACCACGGAGCCATCGGGATCCACCAGCAGCGCCGTGTTGGCCACCTGGTTGTCCGGCACTGGCACGGGAAATCCACCCCCCAAAATGGTGACCTGATATTTCTGGGCCATGGTTTTCAGGAATTTTTCGCTGGCGGCGGCGATCTCGCTGGCCTGGGCGAGTTTTGCGTTTTCTTCGCCCAAAAAGGAGAAGTTTTCCGGCAGGCCAATCAGTTCTGCCCCCCGGTTCACGGCCAGATCAATTAAGTCTTCGGCTTGGGCCAGGTTGTGGGCCAGATCGGGCTGGCTGTTCATTTGGACTGCCGCCGCCAGGTAGGACTTCATAGGTTCAGATCGGTTTAACAACAGGAATTAGGGGCAGATGGCCCGCATTAGATTATCCGTAAATTCTTCCCATTCGTTGCGTTCAGTTACACCCAAGTCATTAACCATGCCAAGTCTGAATGGCAGATTGAGCCGAAGGGAAGACGGATGAAGGGTGCACGGAAGGCGCATGAATTGTTTAAGAAATTCCGGCCGATCGCCCCTTGGCCCGATTCATGATAGGTTTATGGCTCTTTGCTGGACACTAGATGTCAGCGAGCAGACCCTTCATGCTGCATTTCGCTGCTGGAGTTGTGTTGATGATTGGAGCGCGATCGACCAGACCAGCATGGAATCAGGGTCTTGAGGAATCTGATGACGGGCCGATCGGCCCAGTCCAACCTACTGACGGGGCCAACGCAATGGCGTGAGGGTGACCCAACTGCCCGATCGCTGCCCTGGTTTTTGGGGCTGTTATGTTGATTTTGACCGGGTTTTTGTGTGCTGGGTCGGGTTCGATCCGTTCAATCGAACAAAGACGGCTAGAATAACTTCGCTGCACTGGTTGCCGGTTGTGGCGATCGCTGCCATCCCAGCAGTCAATGCTATGCAGTCAACCTATGCAGTCAACCAGTGCAATCGAATGGTTGCCATCGAACTGAAGTCGCGGGGCAATACACCGTTGGGGGTGTTGGGCACGGGTGGAATCGCTACCGGTGACCTGCGATGGGGGTTCGATCGAGATTCGTCCAGAGGATGTCCACCGTGGAAAAATCGCTCGATGCGTTCTGGGGTCAGGTTTTGGATCAGCTCCAAAACCAACTGAGTCGGCCAACGTTTGAAACTTGGATCAAAACGGCCATCGCAGAGCGCTTAGACGATCAGGCTTTGGTGGTGCGGACTCCCACGCCCTTTGCTCGCAATTGGCTGCAAAAGTATTACCTAAAGGCTATTTCCCAGGCGGCCCGCGAAGTGTTGGGCCATGAGGTGGAAATTCAGATCGTGGCGGCCCGGGGTGATGAAAGCGTTGGCGGGGCGATCGACCCGGAGGCCTTTTTGCCGCCACCGGAGCCGATCGCCGATCCCCCCAGTGCCCCGCCGATCGCCAGCCCTGCCCCCAGCGATCGGGGCCGCACCGCCACGGAACTGAACCCGAAATATACCTTTTCGCGCTTTGTGGTGGGGGCCAACAACCGCATGGCCCACGCGGCTTCCCTGGCGGTGGCCGAGTCGCCGGGTCGGGAATTTAACCCCCTGTTTTTGTGTGGGGGAGTGGGACTGGGCAAAACCCATTTGATGCAGGCGATCGGTCATTACCGCCTGGAAACAGATCCAAATGCCAGAATTTATTACGTTTCCACCGAACAATTCACCAATGATTTGATCGCCGCCATTCGCAAGGACGGAATGCAACGGTTTCGGGAGTTTTACCGCGCCGTTGATGTGCTCATTGTGGATGACATTCAATTTATTGAAGGTAAAGAATATACCCAAGAAGAGTTTTTCTATACCTTCAATACGTTGCATGAGGCGGGCAAGCAAGTGGTGTTAGCGAGCGATCGCCCGCCCAGTCAAATTCCTCGGTTGCAAGAGCGGCTGTCGTCCCGGTTTTCCATGGGCTTAATTGCCGATATTCAACCGCCGGATTTTGAAACCCGGATGGCCATTTTGCAGAAAAAAGCCGAGTATGAAAATATTCGGATGACCCGCGATGTTATTGAATATATTGCCGCTAGCTATACTTCCAATATTCGGGAATTGGAAGGGGCCCTCATTCGCGCGGTGGCCTATATTTCGATCTCGGGATTGCCGATGACGGTGCAGAACATTGCACCGGTTTTGAACCCGCCCGTGGAAACGGTGGAAGCTTCGCCCGAGTCGGTGATTCAAATTGTGGCGGATGCGTTCAATATCTTGATCGAGGATTTGAAGGGCAATTCTCGCCGCCGAGAAATTAGCCAAGCCCGTCAAATTGGGATGTATTTGATGCGGCAACATACGGATTTGAGTTTGCCTCGAATTGGGGAAGAATTTGGCGGCAAAGATCACACCACGGTGATGTATAGCTGCGACAAAGTGGCGCAATTAAAGGATGCGGATCCGGAGTTTGCCCAAAATTTGCGCCAACTGAGCGATCGAATTAATTTGGCGGCTCAACCTCCGGCTCCACCAACGGCGAGTTAAGGGCATTCAGTTAAGAGTATTTCCGATTGCGGTAGGATAATTCCACTCTGTTTCATGATCATCAGCAGCCTTTTAGCAGTCCTATGAGCGAAATCAACAGTCAAGTTCAACGGGTTTCGGGTACTGGTTTGCCGTTACGCGGTGATGACATTGACACCGATCGCATCATCCCGGCTCGCTTTCTGCGCTGTGTCACCTTTGATGGGTTGGGTGAACATGCCTTTGCGGACGATCGCACCCAACTGAACGGCGAACATCCTTTCGATCAGGCTCAATACCAAGGGGCCAAGCTGTTGGTGGTGAATCGTAACTTTGGTTGTGGTTCCAGCCGTGAACATGCGCCCCAGGCGATCGCCCGTTGGGGCATTGGGGCGATTGTGGGCGAAAGTTTTGCGGAAATCTTCTTTAGCAATTGCGTGGCGATCGGGATTCCCTGCGTCACGGCTAGCCATGAGGATGTGTTGGCGTTGCAAGGGGCCATTGAAGCCAACCCCAGCGCCTCGGTGTCCTTGGATTTGGTGAATCTGACCGCTGCGATCGGGGACTTAACCATCACTGTCACCATGAAGGAAGGGCCGCGCCAGGCCTTCCTCAGCGGCATGTGGGATAGCTGCGGTCAATTGGTCAGTCAAGGAGAGGCCGTGCAGGCCACTGCTGGCCGTTTGCCTTACCTGGCTTGGGCTTAGGGCCTGTCGTCTTGCCCCCTACGATCTCGCCACGGTGGAATCCGGGTTGCAGACGAACGGGAAAGCCCCGATTTCCTAATTGCCAACTCCAAGCTCGCTGGCATCGATCACCGGGCGCATGGGCCCCAACTGGTCTTGGCCGGTGACCGATAGATCGCTGTGGCACAGATAAAGCCGATCGCGGCAACGCCCCAACAGGTCATGCACCACCCGATCGAACCGATCGAGGTCTGCTTGTTCCTCGTCGTCTGGGGTGCGGCGGCGACCGTTCCAATCTTGCAGAAACAGGGGTGAGCCGAACAACACCGCTGCGCCCCCCCGGGGCCAAAGGGGCGAGGAGGCATCTAGCCAAAAGTGCCAGCGGTGGGAAAGGCGAGCGGTGCGGTACTGGAAAATATTGGCGAGGGTGATGCCGCTGGGGGCCGGGTTCAGCACTTGACTGGGGAAGGGGTTGGCGGCGATCGTGCCGCGTCGTAACAGAGCAATGAATTTGTGGATGGTTTCCGTTTCCGGTGCTTGGGGATCAATGCGGTGGCTGATGTCCCAATAGCGATGGGCGGCCTCTAGGAGTTCGCGCAGGGCGGCCAATTCGGCGGGATCTAAGCGTCCCCCATGCCACAAAAACTGCTGAACGGCGCGATCGAGCACAATCAGGGGGCTGCGAACCAGGTGCTGGCGGAGTTGTTGCTGTTGCTCGCTAATCCACGATCGCAGCTTTTGATAGGCCATGGTGGCTCGGTAGCCCAACCGATCCCAACGGGCAAAGACTTCCACGGGCAACAGTTCCGGCCGCTGTCGATCGGGACGGAAGCAGTGATCGGCAATCAGGCCAGCACGCACGGGATCGATCGCCCGGCGCAGGCCCGTGGGGCTGGTTTCCGCCAAGTCCGGCAGCGCCAAATCTAACTCCGCTTCTGTCCCGATCGACCCGGCCCCGGTGGCCGCCGGTTCCGGGGTAGCCAACCAAGGATCCGGTTCCGTACTCAGCCCCACCAACATTTCCGCCACATCTTCCCGATTTAGCCAGTCGCCCAAACCTGAATAAACCAACGTCCACAGGGTCAGGAGCGATCGCACCGTGGGCGAACTAATCAAAGGGCGCTGGTTGCCCAACAGGGTTACGGGTAACCCCCGATCGCGCAGGATGGAGGCCAGGGTGTAGCCCGCGATCGAGTCCAAACCGGGACTAATCACCGCAATGTCCTGGGGTTGGAGGGCTTCCGTTTGGACGGCTTGCACAATGGTTTCGGCCGTTTCCCGCAGCAGTTGGGCCCGAGCAATGGTGGTCAGCACTTGCACCGTGGGGGGCCAGGCCTCGGCCCAGGGGGCGATCGCAAAGGGTTCCCGCGCCACCGTGGTTAGTAACGGAGCCACCCGTTGCACCAAATCGTGATTCGCGCGTCCCAAATCCAAATGATCGGTGCAGCGATCGGCTAAGGGCTGCAAGGCCGCGGGATCCGCACCCAACCCCAAGCGGCTGGCCCCATCCCGATTGTGGGTGTAGCCGGCCCAGGCCCCGCCTTTTTGCAACAGGGTCAGCAGCCGCCCTGCCAGGGCCGGAAAATCATCGGTGTCATCGGCCAAAACCACTTGATAGCGTCGTTGCAGTCGATCGAGATAGCGCGGATCCGACAGCAAAAAGTGGCCATAGAGCCAACTCACCAGCCCGTAGGTGAGCAGACCGCGCCGCAAGCACCAGTCTCGCCACTCCACAATCAGAGCGCCCGCCTGATCGACCCAATTTCCCGGCAGTTCCACCGCCGCCGCTGGCCCCAGACCTTGTACCAGGCGATCGGGAATTTCCGCCAAATCCGTGCCGCTGTTGGCTGCTAACTGCAACAGATCCAACAGCCGCCGCACAGCCCGCTCTCGCAATGGCTGGGCGATCGGTGAATCGGGGTTTTCATCCAGCGCCTGGCCCCACAACTGCCCCGCCAGTTCCTGTTCATTTTCCGGGCGCAACAGCAGTGGAAATTGCGGCACAAACCCCGCCCGCTCCGCCAGCAACGGATAGAACAGCATCACCTCTTGCTCAAAAAAGCCCAGGGGAGTGGTGCAGTCGATGGCTGGCCAACCCACCGCCGCCAATCGCTCCATCAGGGCCCAACGGGTTTCGCTGCTGGCCGCCAGGGCCAACACCCGGCTCCCCGGGGGCAACTGATCCCGCAATCCCTGGAACCAATCCACCAGGGTTTGGGTTTTGCCGCTGAGGGCCCCGCCTGTGATCCAAATTGATCGGGCGATCGCAGCCGGGCGATCGGGCGCAAACGTGGCGGAGGCCGGGAAATGGTTAGCCACAAGCACGGAAAAATGATGGTTTTGCTATGATACCGATCGCCCAGTGATTCCAAACGATCACCCCAATACCCAAGCCTCAAGTCCCGCCCCAGGGTTGCCCTTTGGGTCTCGTTGGGCAACTGCGGTTGTGGGGTTAAATAACGGCTCGGAATTCCCTGAATTTTCCTCAGGGAAAGATGTCAACCTGTCAGCCCGATCGCTGGCCACAGCATTTCAACCGCCTTTGAACAATATGAAGAATCGGTGGCTTCCGGGTTTGCGATCGCTCTGGGCGAATGCGGGGAGTTGGTATGAGTCCACCCCAGAACGGGCGCTCAACCAGGCCTATGAAGCGGCCCTCGCCATTCGGGCCCTGGAAGATCGTTACTTCGAGGGCAATCCAATCGACCTCGACAGCACCCGCTACGGTGACAGCACCTGCGATTACTTTCGCACCGAGCTGCAAAAACAACTGAAAATGATCGATGTGCGGTTGTGGGAATTCAACAGCAGCAATGCTTTTTTGGATTTTGGCACCAAAATGATCGGGATTCCCGGCCGCAAAACCGAAGCGGGCCTGAGCAATCCCAACGCCCCGATCGCCACCAGCACCGACGCAAGCGGCCGACGATTTTCGGAGCCGGGCGATCGCTCCTTCATCGTGCTCAAAAAACTGGAGCTAATTGACAATACCTTGGATCGCTATGTCCACGGTCGATCGGTCGATCGGCTGGAACTCAACAGCGACAACCTGCCCGCCACCCCGGAGGAATCGCCGCCCGTCACCACCACCACCACCACCGCCGCCCTAGACCAGTCCCGATCGTGGCAGGCCGCCGCCAACGCCGCCAAAATTCGCCCCAAGCGGCCCTCCAGTTGGCGAACCGGGGCCCTGAACGTGGCCACGCGCAACATCTCCGGCGGAATGCGCAAACCCTCCGCCACCGGCAGCACCGGCCTCATTCCCCGATCGCTCCTCACCACCTTCGATCGCGTGCGGCGCGACCTGGACGATCGTTCCGAAGAAGAAGTGCTGCAAAACTATCGCACCTCCAAAGTTCGGACGATCGTTTCGCTCAAATTCATCTTGCTGCTGATTTTGGTGCCCCTGTTGGTGCAGCAGATGTCCAAAAACTTCCTGGTGGGGCCGATCGTCGATCGGGTCTATCACCCCAGCATCAACAACGTCTTCCTCAACATGGACATGCAAGAAGAAGCCCTGGTTGAGCTAGAGCGCTATGAAAACTTCCTGCACTTCCAGTCCCTCTTGGGCAAAACGCCCAAACTCACCCCCGAAGAAATTGAGGAAAAAGTTCAAGAAAAAGCTGAAGAAATTGCCAATGAATCCTGGGTTCGCAGCGCCGATGCCCTCAAAAATGTCTTTTCCGATTTCCTGTCCCTGGCCGGGTTTGGGCTAGTCATTGCCTATAGTCGCGAAGAAATTGCCGTCCTCAAGTCCTTCATTGATGAGATTATGTATGGTCTGAGCGACAGCGCTAAGGCCTTCGTGATCATTCTTTCAACCGATATCTTTGTGGGATATCACTCGGCCCACGGCTGGGAAGTGGTGGTCAGCGGCATTTCTCGACACCTGGGGCTACCGGAAAATAAAGACTTCATGTTTTTGTTTATTGCGACCTTTCCGGTGATTTTGGATGCCGTGATTAAGTATTGGATTTTCCGATATCTCAATCGCATTTCGCCTTCCGCCGTTGCCACTTACAAAGACATGAACGAGTAGCCCGTTTCCAGTTCTTCTCCACCCTTGCCCGCCCATGATTACCCCAACCATTCAGTGGTATCCCGGTCACATTGCCAAAGCCGAAAAAGCCCTTTTGGAGCAACTCAAATTGGTGGATGTGGTTTTTGAGGTGCGGGATGCGCGGATTCCCCTGGCCACCCATCACCCAAAGTTGCAAAGTTGGCTGGAGCGCCCCGGCACCAAAACCGGCCGCGTGTTGGTGCTGAATCGGGTGGACTCCATCCCGGGGCCCGTTCGCCAAAATTGGGAACAGTGGATGCGATCGCAAGGGGAAATACCCTATTTCACCGATGCGCGCCAGGGTCAGGGGGTCAAGTCGATCGCCCATGCGGCCCAGGATGTGGCGGCTTGGGTGAATGAGCGGCGGCTGCAACGGGGAATGCGGCCGCGGCCGGTGCGGGCTGCGGTGATTGGGTTTCCGAATGTGGGCAAGTCGGCGCTGATTAATCGGTTGGTGAAGCGGCGCGTGGTCGAAAGTGCGGCCAAACCGGGGGTAACACGCCAATTGCGGTGGGTGCGAATTTCTTCAGAATTGGAATTACTGGATGCGCCGGGCATTTTGCCCGCCAATTTGGTGGATCAGTCGGCGGCCGTGAAGTTAGCCATTTGTGACGACATTGGCCAAGCGGCCTACGACAACCAAAAGGTGGCGGCGGCTTTGGTGGATTTGCTTTGTGGGTTGAATTTGGATCCGCAACCGACGCTCGAAACTTCGGTGGATATTTCGCCAGAAACTTCACCAGAAACTTCGCCAAAAACTTCGCCAGAAACTTCACTAGAAACTTTGCCAGAATCCCTAACAGAAACCTCCACAGCACCTCCAACGGCAACAGCCCGATCGACGGGCGATCGGGCGCTGGAAAAACGCTATGGCTTGGCTCCGGGACTCCTGAACGGCGAGGACTATGTGCCCGCGTTGGCGGAATTTCGTTATCAGGGCGATCGGGAACGGGCCGCCCGTACCCTATTGCAAGACTTTCGGAAGGGCGCGTTGGGTAATTTGCCCCTGGAACTACCGCCCAGTTAGCAATCCAAATTAATTCAAATCAAGCCAATTCAAATCACTTCAGCCCTATTTGATCCTGCTCGATCCTATTTGCCCCTGATGATTTGTTTTTTCATTCTCTGCCCATCGTTCCCTTAGCTCCATGCAAATCGTTCACCACACCCTGAAACGAAACACCGATTCAGGGATTGAAATCTATGATTTAACCCCCGAAATTCGCGAAAAAGTTACTGAATTTTGTCAGCAAACCGGTGCTCGAAACGGTCAAATTTTGGTCTCTTCTTTGCACACCACCACGGCCTTGGCGGTGAATGAATATGAAGTGCGCTTGTTGCAGGATCTAAAAGTTTGGCTAAAAACTTTGGCTCCACCCATGGGTTCCTATCGCCACAACGATCTGCATTTGCGAGATGTGCCGGAAGATGAGCCGATCAATGCCCATTCCCATCTGATGGCGATCGCCCTGAGTAACTCGCAGGTGATTCCTCTAGTGAACGGGGCACTGGGTTTGGGGCAATGGCAATCGGTGCTGCTGTTTGAGTTAGATGGCCCCCGATCGCGCTCCGTGTCTTTGCAAATTTGGGGTATTTAAGGGGTGCTTAAACGGTTGACTAACCCATTCTGACTTGGGAAATTGCCCCCATTTCGTTTTTCGGTAACCGATCGCTTACGTCGCAAGACTTTCATAGGCTCATCATTCGTGAATTACGACACTACCAACCTTTGGGCAGTTAACTGGAGGGACTGGCAAACATTGGCGCTAAATTAGCGGAATGCCCACCGTCGCCGCCGGACTGGTGGTGATTGTATTGCTATTGACCCGATTCGCAGAAGCTTGGGCAATTCCTTCCCTGGGATCAATGGCCAGATCATGATCAGCATCCGCATCATGGGGAACGGTGCGGCGTGCCAACTGTGTCAGCCGATCGAGCGGTAACGTAATGGTAAATTCCGCCCCCCCTTGGTGATGGTTCTTGGCTTCCAAGGAACCGCCATGGGTTTCCACAACAATTTGGTAGCTAATCGATAGGCCCAATCCTGTGCCTTGACCCACGGGCTTGGTGGTGAAAAAGGGATCAAAAATTTTGTTGGCGGCGGATTCATCCAAACCGGGGCCATTGTCTCGAATCGAAATCACAATCGCTTCATCGAGGCAACCGGTCGTGATCCACAATTGCGGCTGTTCATCATTGGGCAACAAATCCATTGCGTCGATCGCATTGCTCAAAATTTGCAAAAACACCTGGTTGAGCTGGCCCGCATAGCAAGTGACGGTGGGCAATTCTCCCAGCGATCGATGCAAGGTAATGCAAGAGCGAGTTGGCATGGGCCCCAGTCGATTTTGCAAGATTGTCAGGGTACTTTCAAGACTGGCATTGAGGTCAACAATTTTGACTTCTGCCTCATCCAGGCGCGCAAATTCTCGCAAGTTGCGAATCAGATCCCGAATGCGAACTGCTCCATATTCCATGGATTGCAGCAATTTTGGATAGTCTTGGAGAATAAAATCATATTCAATTTCTTCCCATTTCTCGCGTACTCGCTCCGGCAACTTGGCCAGAGCCTGTTCCATGGGTTCATCGGGCTGATAGCCCAATTCTTGAATGCAAATTTGATGTAGTTCAACAATATCTTCAAAATAGGAACGAGCATGGGCAAGGTTGCCAAAAATAAAGCTGACGGGATTATTAATTTCGTGGGCTAATCCGGCCACCAATTGACCCACACTGGACATTTTCTCGGTTTTGATTAGTTGCAATTGGGTATGGCGCAGATCATCCAAGGCCCGTTGCAGTTCGATCGTCCGTTCCAAAACTCGCTGTTCCAATTCTTCATTGGCCCTGCCCAAGGCCACAAAAGATTCCCCCAGCCGGTGGGCCATGTCCTTGAAAGCCCGCGCCAAAATACCTAGCTCATGGCGATCGTGGGTGGCCGCGAGCTGGTCAATGTGGCTGTGTTGATGGAGTTGCAGAAAGGAAGCCCGATCGAGCTTAATCACCTCATAGGTCAGCAATTGCAAGGGATGGATCGCCCGGTGGGCCAAGCGCCAACTGAGCCAGCCGGCCGCCGCTCCCGCCGCGATCGCCCCAAGGGTCATCTGTAAAATCAGGTCACGCAGCGGCGCATAGGCATCGGCCAAGGGCAACTCCGTCACCACTCGCCAGCCGCTGGAGTTGCTGGAGGGGATGGGCGCAACGGTTCCAATCACCTGCGCCTGTTTTAAGCCTTGATATTGGGTCACCTCCCCCGCGATCGCCTGATCCAAATGTTCCGCTAGGTGTTGCCCCTCTAGCTCTAAATTAATGGGAGCGAAGGTGGTGGGGTCGGCATCGCTGACCGTTAGCACCACATTGCGCCGATCGAGCAAATAGGTATAGCCCGCCTCCTCACTCCAGGCCTCGCTGAGCACAGAATCCAGGAAATCTAAATTCACCCGGGCCAGCAGTACCCCCGAAATTTGCTCCGAGCGATCGCGAATGGGCACGCTCATCATGATCCAGCGCACCCGCCGATCGTGGAGTTGCTCTGATTCCACCCAACCCACATAGTCTTCGGCCCAGCGGTAGGCCCGCGAGAAGGCCACAGTGTGGTTTTGGTTTTGGGGACGAAAGAGGGGATCTGTGGCCACAAAGGTGACGGGCTGTCCCGATCGATCCAAAATCGCCACCATCTCATAGGCCGAATCGTGGCGAATCAACGCCTCCAAGAGCGATCGCTGCACCGGCACGGGCAACTCCGACAACCCCGTCACCCGCGACAAATAGCCCAATTTGCGCTGGAAATCCTCGAGATAGGTGCTAATGCGCTCAGCCACCGCCCGCGATTGGGCCGCCTGCAACTGATGCAGCGTTTTCAGTTGCACCTGAGTGCTGTTGTAGGCCAACAGGGCCCCAGTGGCCAGCGTTCCCAGGGAGACCATCAAAGTCAGCCCCAAACGGATTTGCAGCGCCAGGGACATGGGCCACCAGCGGCGATAGTTCACCAATTGCTGAAACCGTTGTTTGAGCCTCATTCGTGGCTAATCCATAACGCCTCGCCGGCAGCAGAGGGTTGACGATTGTTCAGCACTTTCCCCTGCACCTTAACCGTCGGCATCATTTGGCGAGCAACTGTTGCTGTTAAACCCATAGCCCAACCATACATCAGCCAGCACATCAGCCAGTACATCAGCAGGCACATGGATTAATCGGTTAATCGACCCATCAATCAACCGGCCAATTGACTCATAGCCCAATTGATGAATTCACCCATTCATCAGCCGACTCATCAGCTTGTCCATTGGCTGATCAGCTTGCACCTCAATCAAGGGATCAACCAAGAGATCAATAAGTTGATCGATAGGTTGATCGATGAACCCGTCCATTGGTCGGTTGATTCGGTCTATCAAGCTGTACATCTATTTTCTTGCTGTTCAGCTTGTTCCTTGCGATACCTCAACTCCCTGGCTATTCAGCTTGCAGTCTAGGAGGAATTTTCCGAGCGGATTGATCCCCACTGAACTAAATTCAACCAAAACCCCAAATTCAATCATGGCCAATACCAAAGCCAATACCTAAATCAATACCTGTTTTAAGTGCGCTGGTAATTGCCACGAGAGATTGAGAGTACTTGATCCAATCCCAAAACCCTGATGGCTTAACGCTCCTCTAAAACCTCCAAGCGGCCGCTACGAATTTGGTCATGGAGATCCGCAATTTCCTTTTGACTCTCAGGGTTCAGGTTACCAGTGGTGGGAATAAATTCCAGCACCCGTTCTGATAGCCCAAAGAGGTATTGGCGACCTTCCCAACGTCCCCGTTGGGCCAGTCTGGCCCCATGCAAAATTAGCTCTGGCACGTGGATGAGGCCACTGGCCAAAATTAAGTTGGGGGCCAATTTGCGAGAATCGGGGCCCAACACCACCATGGGCAATTGGCGATCGACCGCTACGTTAACAATGGCAGGATTATTCGTCCAACAATTCATGGCCAGCCCATCAATTCCCGCGCCGATCAGCTTTTGGGTGAGGGCGATCGCCTTGGGTTCATCATCAAAACTCCCCACCCATTCGATCGAAAGCTTGCGATCGGGGGCAAAGCGGCGCAGGGCATTTTGAAAGGCTAAGTTGAATTGCTTAATGGGCGGGGTGGGCAGGCTGGTGACGAGGCCAATATGTTGCAATTTGGGCTGCAAGGCCAAGGTTGCCCCCAATAGATAGCCCAATTCAGCATTGCGATAGCCCAAGGCTCCGAAATTCCGGTTGTTGCCACTGTCGCTAGCCACTATGGCAAAACGGGTACGGGGGTAGCGCACCGCCGCCTTGACCATATCGTCGCGGAAGGTTCCGCTGTGGCCAATGATGAAGCCGAAACCTTCTTTGGCGTAGCGATCGAGCGCTTGCGGCAAGCTGGCAGGCAACCCCTTATTGATTTCATCGGTGTAGGCAATTGCTGCGTTTAATTCCCGCTCAATGCGCCCGAGGCCGGTCATCCCTTCTCGGCACCAATCGTCACTGTCTGCGCCCCGAGGCAACAGCATCGCCACCTTGAACAACGCAGCTCGGCGGCTGCGCTGGGGCGTGCTGGGCGCGAAGGTGCAATTGTTGAGGACGATCGCGCTACCGGCAGCGCCTAGGCCATACAGCAAATCCCGTCGTTTCATAGCAGTCGTTCAGTGGAGAGGGAAGAAGAGGGAAGGGTCAGAAGCGGTGTCTGGGGTGGACAGGTGGCTAAGCCAACCAAACCAGGCGGCTTGCTTGGGGCCCGCCGTCTGCGATCGAGAGGCGGCCTAGCTCCAACGATGCAACCAGCCCAGTAACTGGCGGGTGCGATCGGACAGTTGGGTTTTGCGATAGGCATCCGCCGCTTTTTTGATGCATTCAGCCTGGGTGGGGTAGGGATGCACCACTTTGGCGAGCCGGCCCAGCCCCCAACCGGCGGCCATGGCCAAGGTAATTTCGCCAATGGTTTCGCCCGCGTGGGGAGCAATGAGCGTGGCCCCCAAAATTTGGTCTCGATCGGGGGCTAGCCACACTTGCAAGCACCCTTCGGCAACCCGATCGGTCTGGGCCCGATCGACTTGGCTTAAGGGTACTTCAATCAACCGAGGGGCCGGCCCCGGGACAATTGGGCTAATTCCCTCTCCGGGATCAATCCAGCCCACGCTGGCCACTTCCGGATCGGTGTAGGTGACCCGGGGCATGGTGACCTTGCTCCAGCGGCCCTTGCCCAGGCCAAAGGGCGTGAATAGCGCATTTTGCAAAACAAGACGGGCCGCCGCATCGGCCGCATGGGTGAATCGATCGCCCTGGCACACGTCGCCCGCCGCAAAGATGCGAGGATTGCTGGTTTGCAGAAAATCATTGACGGCGATTCCTTGGGGGCCAAGGGCCACTTGGGCCGCTTCCAGGTTCAGGGTTTCAACATTGGGCGATCGACCAGCGGCCACCAGAATTTCATCCACAGCAATCGCAGGATGTTGGGCCATCTGAATTTCACAACCCAAGGGCGATCGATCCACTTGGGTCACCGTTTGCCCTGTCAACACCGTGATTCCCTCCCGCTCCAAGGCCCGTTGCACAATGGCAGCGGCGGCAGCACTTTCGCGCGGCAACAGGCGCGATCGCCGTTGAATGAGGGTCACGTGGGTTCCCAGTCGGGCAAAGGCCTGGGCCAGTTCGCAGCCGATCGGGCCGCCACCCAAAATGGCCAGGCGATCGGGCCGCTGCACCCAGTTAAAAAGAGTCTCGTTGGTGACAAAGCCGGCTGCGGCCAAGCCCGGAATTGGCGGCACATGTGGGCGGGTTCCGGTGGCAATCACGGCTTTTGTGAACCGCAGCGTTTGGGAACCCACCGAGATCGCCCGAGGATCTTGAAAGCGCCCTTCGCCCAAAAACACATCAACCCCCAGCCCCTGAAACCGCTGGGCTGAGTCATGCACCGCCAAGCGCGATCGCACGGCCCGCAGTTGGGCCATGGCCGCCGCAAAGGTTTCCGGTTCCACGGGCGATCGAGCCGCTTTGGCCGCCGCAATCAAGCTCTTGGAAGGAACACAGCCCACATTCAAGCAGTCCCCACCCAACCAGCGGCGCTCAATGAGGGCCACTTTTAGCCCCAAGCCCAAGCCCGCCGCGCCGGCCGCCGCCACCAAACCCGCCGGCCCGCCGCCCACCACCACTAGGTCATAGCAATCCGCCGGTTGCGGATTTACCCAATCTTCCGGGGCGATCGCCGCTAGCCACTGTTGATTGAACGAATCCTGAGGAAGGGCGATCGATTGCATAATTCAGAGGTCGTGAAATGGGGGTGTGAAATGGAGCGAGATGGAAATCTTGGGCAGGAAAAAGCACCGTCAGACCGTACCTAGATAATGGTCAAAGAATAATGGTCAAAGAACTGATTCACCAATTCATCAACTAGCGGCAAACACCTCAACATGGTTCTGAACGAGGAACAACCAACGATTGATTTTTGGGAAACGGCCTACCAAACGGGCAAAACCGGTTGGGACTTGGGACAGCCATCACCTGTTTTGGTGGCCTGGGCCGATCGCCCCGATGTGACACCGGGAGGACGCATGGCCGTGGTGGGCTGCGGCCGGGGCCATGACGCGGTGTTTTTGGCCGATCGGGGCTTTCAGGTTGTGGGGTTTGATTTGGCCCCTTCTGCCATTGCCGAAGCTGACCGGGCTGCCCGCGATCGGGGTGTGGCGGCGGAATTTGTGCAGGCGGATATTTTAAACTTGGCGGCCAATTGGGCTGGGCAATTTGATTGGGTAATTGAGCACACCTGCTTTTGTGCGATCGATCCCAGTCTGCGGCCGGCCTATGTGCAGGCCATGCGATCGCTCCTGAAGGATCAAGGCTCCTTGGTGGCGGTGTTTTTCACCCACGATCGCCCCGGTGGCCCACCCTTTGGCACCAGCATTGCCGAAATTCAGCAACTCTTTGAGCCACAGTTCGTGATCCAAGAACTGCAACAATCGGCTCACTCCATCGATCGACGACGCGATGAGGAATATTTGGGTTGGTTGCGGCCGCGGCTGGCCCCGTGATCCCCGGTCATGTCTGGGGAGAGTTGGCCCTTGGTATGATGGTGAAATGCTCGGCCAATTCGTCGATCCGTTTTGGTAGCCTCACCCCATGTCCGACCCCAATCTTGATCGCATTGCCGACCAACTCGAAAGCCCCAATTCGCGCGATCGGCTCCTGGGCCTCACGGCTCTGCGGGATGTGTCGCCGGTTGATGCCGTACCGCTGATTAAAAAAGTTCTCAACGACGACCATTTGCAAGTGCGCACCATGGCCGTTTTTGCCCTAGGACTGAAGCCCACAGAGGAATGTTTTGACCTGCTGATGGGCCTGTTGGCGGACAAAGACTACAGCATCCGCGCCAATGCAGCCGGAGCGTTGGGCTATTTGCACGACACCCGCGCCGTTGAACCCCTGATCCGCCTGTTCTATGAGGATACGGATTGGTTGGTGCGCTTCAGTGCGGCCGTTTCGTTAGGGAACTTGGGCGATCCACGTGCCCGCAAAACCCTGATTGATGCGCTGGATAGTGCGGAGGTGATTGTGCAGCAGGCGGCGATCGCGGCGCTGGGCGAGGTGGGAGCCGTGGAAGCCGTTGAGCGGATGTTGACCTTTGTGCAGTCGGATGATTGGCTGGTGCGGCAACGCTTGGCGGAATCGTTGGGTAAGTTGCCCAGTGAGAAGAGCCGATCGGCCCTGAAATATCTTGCTAAAGATAGCCATCCCCAGGTGGCCGAAGCGGCACACTATGGATTGCAACAGCTTGATCAGCTCGATCAACCGTCGAATCCTGCGGCCGATCAGACCCTGGATTCATGGGGAGTTTGAGTTGCTTGGCCTGGCTCAGATCCAGACTGTGACCCGGCCAGGCGATCGCAACAAATTTTCGGCTTCCCAGGGCCAAATCCATTTCAGCCCTGACCTTTTTTGAGTATTTTTTTACGGCAAAACCCTAATCAACCATCAATTCCTTGTTTCATCATGAGCACGATCGCTGAGTTTTTAGAAAAATGTGTGGGTAAGTGGTTTTCCCAACGGACGGGCCACAATTTGACCGATCGCAAATCCGTTTTGGGCAAAGGGGATCTTTGGATGGAGACCCTAACGGCCGACGCACCGGAGGCGATCGCCCTTTGTCAGAAATATGGGGCCGATCCGCAGGCGATCGCGGCGGGGCTGAAAATGCGTTGGGAAGCGATCACGGCTTCTCCGAATAAGGAATTGGGATCCTCGGTGCTGTTGGCTTTGGCTCCGGATCCGTCGGGAGCGGGGCCGCTGTTGGCCACGCCGGGCAGCAACGGCCAACCCCAACCCGGTCGCTACAGTTTTGGCAGCGATGGGGCCCTGTGGATTACCCTGCCGGTGGAGGGTGGCTGGATTGAGGAGCGAATTTGGTTTGCTAGCGATAATCTCCGGTTTCGATCGAGCACCACAACCCGATCGGGCGGCCCCACCTTTGCCTCCTTCTGCTCCGAAATTCGGATGGGCGTAACGCCACCCAAGGCCTAGGAGGGCTGGCGATTTCCCGACAATCCAGAGGCGATCGGGGGGTGGGCCGCCGGGTTCGCGGCTGCGCCATTCATGGGGCCGTTGGTTGCCAGTCGATCGAGCAACCAATAGGTGGTCATTGTGCCCTTGCCCTTGATGGCAATTTCGCCCCGCCGCTCAAATTGGAAGCGATCGCGCAGGGTTTGGTAAACCGCTTCGGTCACCTGGATTTGGCCCGGCATTCCATGGGACTCCATTCGGCTGGCCGTGTTCACCGTGTCGCCCCACAGGTCGTAAATAAACTTGCGGATGCCAATCACACCGCCCACCACGGGCCCCGTATGGATCCCGATCCGGATCGAAAAGGGGTGCTGGGTGGAGTCGGCGGCGGGCTGGTAGGCCACGATCGCCCGTTGCATGGCCAGCGCCATTTCCGCCACCGCCGTCACACAGTCCGGGTGCGGATCCGGAACACCCCCCACGACCATGTAGGCATCCCCGATCGTCTTGATTTTTTCGAGGCCATAGGTATCGGCCAGCGCGTCAAAGGTGGAAAAAATGTGATTGAGCTGTTGCACCAACTCGCCCGGGGTGATGTGGGCTGCTAGTCCAGTGAAATCCACCAAATCCGCAAACAGCACCGTTGCCTGTTCAAACCGTTCTGCGATCGGGTGTTCGCCCCGTTTCAATCGTTCCGCGATCGCGGGGGGCAAAATATTCAGCAGCAGGCTTTCCGATTCCCGCTCTGCCCGTCGCCGCTCCAAAATTTCCTGGTGAATCCGGTTATACATATGCCGGAAGGCCGTAATCACCTCCCCCAACTCATCGGGGCGATCGACCTGGCAGGCATACAACATCTCCCCAGAGGTATCCTCACGACTGATTAAGTCCGCCGCTCGCCGCAGGTCATCGCGCATTTGCAAAATCGGCACGATCGCCACCCGCGACAACACCACCATCGTCACCCCCGTTGCAAACACCGAAATCAGCACCACCAATCCCAGAATGCGGAAAATAAAAGCCCGCAATTCCGCATAAACCGGGTTCATGTCGTGGCGAACCACCAGGGTGTAGTTGCGTCTGGCATCGGGCGGCCAAGCCAAATCGAGCCGTTGTTGATCGCGGCTCAGTTGTTCACGGCGACCCGCGGCCACCGCCGTGATGGTCAACTCAGGCTTTTCGCCCACCGTGGCCACCAAACGCCCCGATTGGTCATAGAATGCCAGCCCCTTCCACAGGGAAATCGGGTCATCTGTCTGATTGGCCAACCGCTGGGCCAACCGCACGGGATCCTGAAACTCCGGTGCAGCCTGCGACCAACGTGCCAGGGTCACCACCTTGGCGGTGGAAATCCGTTGCATGTAGTCAATTAGCTCACGTTCCCTTCGCCAATAGGAGGGAATGAGAATCACCGCCTCAATGGTCACAATACTAAACAACACCCCCAAGGCCACCGTTCGCGACAAACGAGCCTGAAAAGGTTGCAGCAAACGTTTCATGGGGATGAACGGGGCGAAATTAGAATGGCAGTCCCATAGCTTGCTTGGGTGGGGCTGTCCTCAGTGTAGTCGGCGGAACCAGCACAGTGCATGGGGGAATCGGGGCAGGCAATCGATCGCCCTCGGTCACCGCCGGATCGCCCCAAGGGCAGGACAACCCTGACAGCCCTTACGGCTCGATCGTGCCCAAAACCGGACAAGCGACCCGATCGGGTTTTGAGTGGCGCTGACCATCACACCGCGATTAAGAACAGTTCTGTCTCTTTGCAATTCATCCCCCCAAAGCCCGATTCGGAAAGCGGTCTGTTGACCCATCCCCCGGTTTTTGAAAACCCGTAGCATTGCTTGAAATCTGTGACCAATCTCACTTACTAATCATCCGGTTTAAGGGTGATCAACCCCGCAAAGATTAACGATGTCGGCCCAAACTCGATCGCCCTCGCAGAAAATGTTTAAACAGTCAAAATTGATACTCTGCTTACCCCATTGATCGACGAAGACAAGGGGCTTAAGCTCCTTGCCCCCATGACCACTAGCACTTTGCCAGTACCCCAAGTTATTTCTCAGATATCTTCTCAGTTCTGAATTCCCAAAGCTTCATTCCCAAGCGTTAATCTCTAAGGCTTCATTTTCAAAATCTGATCTCTAGCACTTTATTTTTAAAACTGGTTTTGAGCGCAATTTGTGCATAACAAGATTGATTTTCCATCACTGATCGGTCACCCTTGCCCAAGTTAATGATCCCAGCAACACAGTCAAATGCGGTCAATCATAAAAATAAATAAGGAGATGAATCCAGAGAATTGGCCCCGATCGCAAGGTATAACCATGATTCACCACTTGTTTCTACGTCTGCCCCGCTAGCTATGACTGACTTCCTCCAGCCTGATCCTGAAGTTCAGCATCTACGACAACAGCTTGCACAATCCCAAACTGCCTTGGCCGAAGCCCAAGCGCAGCTAAAAGCCCTGCAAGCCAAACTGGAGGAGTCCAAGCCTCGTCAGCCCAGCCCGGCCCAAAAATCCCCATCAATATTTTTGAATAATCCCTTGAAGTGGCAGCAGATTATGGATCTCCTGCCCGTTTGTATTGCCTATTGCGATCGAGATTTATATTATCGCTACGTTAACCAAAGCTATGAGGATTGGTTTGGTCTCTGTCCTCAAGAGATTTGCGGAAAGCGAGTCGCTGAGGTAATCGGCCAACAGGCTTATCAATTCGTGAAACCCCATATTGATCGGGTCTTAAAAGGGGAAATTGTGACCTATGAAAGTGTTATTCCCTATGCCCAAGGAGGCCAGCGCTATATTCGAGCTACCCTGATTCCCGACCAAGCGATCGATCAAAGCGTTCATGGTTATTACGCCATGATTATTGACTTCACAGAGCACTTTCAACTAGAACATGCTCTCCAGGAAAGTCAGCAAAAATATCGAACGCTCTTTGAAATTTTGCCCGTTGGGGTTTCCATCGCTAACGCCAGCGGTCAGATTTTGGAAGCCAATCCAGAATCCAAACGAATTTTAGGCGTTTCCAAAGAAGAACATACTCAGCGCACCTGCGATTCCCCAGTGTGGGAAATTTTGCGATCGGACGGTAGCCCCATGCCCGCCGAAGAATATCCCTCAATTCGGGCCTTACGTGAAGGTTGTCCGATTCAAAATATCGAGCAAGGCATTGTGCGGCCCGATGGCACTTTGCGCTGGATTATGACCAGTGCAGCCCCCATTCCATTAGACCCCTATGGTGTCGCCATTGCTTACATTGACATCACCGATCGCAAAGCCACAGAAGAAGCCCTACGCCGCAGCAACGCCCACTATCAATCCTTAGCCAATGTATTACCACAATCCCTTTTTCGTGAAGACTGTCAGGGGCGTTGCACCTTTGCCAATCAGGCATTTTTAAACTTGCTAAATTTGTCAGATTCAGAAATTTTTGGCAAAACGGTTTATGACCTCTATCCCAATGATTTAGCAGCTCGCTACAACCAAGAAACGCGCTGGGTTTTGGAAACCGGTCATATTTTAGATGTCATTGAACCCCATCCAACACTGAGCGGCTCTCAAGAGGGTTCTGAATTAAGTCTTGTGCAGGTGGTGAAGACTCCTGTTCGTGATAGCGATGGCCAGATTATTGGCATTCAAGGCATTTTTTGGGATGTGACAGAACGAGTCCATTTAGAACGAGCACTGCGTGAATCGGAAATTAAACTCAATGCCGTTTTAAGCAACACGGCTGCGGCCATTATGAGCGCCTATGTTTTTTCCGATGACAGCCATCGCTATGATTACTGCTCGGCTGGATGTGAAGATTTATTTGGCTATCATCCTTCTGAATTCTTAGCCAATCATCAATTGTGGTTATCGATTGTTCATCCTGAAGATTTTCAAAAGATTGTTTTGCCCAATTTCGAAAGTATTTTGGCAGAAGAAACATTTCAGTTCAGTTACCGATTTCGTCATCGAAGTGGAGAATGGCGCTGGGCGATGGTAACCGGCACATCGCAATGGGATTCTGAAATTAATGGTTGGCGCGTCACAAAATTTCACATCAACATCACCAACCAAAAACGCTTGGCTGATGATCTAAAAATCATTAACGATTTATATAATCTCGCCATTCAGAGTATTGGTGAAGGCGTTTGGGATTGGAATATTTTGGATGATTCCATTTTGGTATCGGAACGCTATTTAGAGCTGTTGGGCGAAGAGCGACGAGGAATTCAATCACCACAACTCTTTGCTGAAGCTGCTTTTTCCCAAAAAATCCATCCTGAGGATCAAGAGCGGTGGGAAAAAGCTTTAATGGCCCATCTTCAGAGCTATGAACGCTATGACATTGAAGTACGATTTCAACATGCCCAAGGTCATTACATTTGGGTGCGAATTCGTGGGCAGGCGGTTTGGAATGGGCAAGGGGAACCAGTCCGGATGGTAGGGACGATCGAGGATATTAGCGATCGCAAATTTGCAGAGGCGGCCCTCAATCAACGGGAGCAGGAATTTCGCAATTTGGCAGAAAATTCACCGGATTGCATTATGCGGTGCGATCGGGAAGGGCGCTTTCTCTATGTCAACCGCACGGTTTTGCAACTTTGCAGAATTGCTGAACAGGATTTTATTGGTAAAACCAGCAGAGAGTTAGGATTTCCAGAAGACCTAGTTCAGATGTGGCATGAGGGGATGGCAACGGTTTTGGAAACCGGTCAGAAGGCTTTTTTAGAATATGAAATGCTGTTGCCGGACGGTGGCCATATTTTTCAGTCTTGGGTGGTTCCGGAGGTGATGCAAACGCCCATTTTTGATCGAGAGCACCCCAGCGCATCGATGACCGCACCCCGTTGGACGAGTTTGGAACATCTGCAAAACTTCATGGCCAGTTCGGCGCTGAACACAGCCCCATTGGGCAATTCTGCGACAGCGGAATCTCAGTCATCGAATGTGATGGTTAGTTCAACGGTAATCGAATCGTTGCTAGTTGTGGCGCGGGATATTACCCATCTCAAGCGAGCGCAAATCGCCCTTCGCCAACAGGCCGATCGGGAACGAACCTTGCGTTCCATTACCCAACATATTCAAAGCAGTCTTGATCTGAGCGAAATTTTGGATATTGCGGTGACGGAAGTGCATCGAACCCTGCAAGCCGATCGCACCTTTATTCTGCGTTTCCATGGGAATTATTCAGGATCAATTATTCAAGAGGTGGTGAAAACAGACTATCCCCCCATGCGCGATCGACAGTGGCCCAAAACCAACACCCTCTGGTCACGGTCTAGGGCAGAATCTGCGCCTCGGACACAAATTATTCAAGAAGTTCCGATCGATCGCCCTCAAATACACTTGGCACGGTTGATGGAAGCCACGGGAGCACAATCTCAAGTGATGGCTGCCATTGTGGGCACTTTGCCCCATGGTGAATCGCATGTTTGGGGACTTTTGATTGTGCAGGCCTGTGCTAGTGCCCGCTCTTGGCAAGGAGATGAAGCCGAATTGTTGCAACAGGTGGCGGATCAGTTGGCGATCGCCATTCAACATTCTGAACTATTGGAACAGTTTCGATCGCAAGCGGAGCAACTCCAACAGGCTAATCATTTTTTGGAAGAAATTAACATTAAGCTCAATGATTTGAGTAACCGCGATGGACTCACGCAAATTGCCAACCGCCGCTGTTTTGATGTGGTTTTGCAACAAGAATGGCAGCGGTGTCAGCGAATTCAAGAACCGCTCTCACTAATTTTATTTGATGTGGATTTCTTCAAAAAATATAACGATTTGCATGGACACCCAGCCGGTGATCAGTGTCTAATTAGCATTGCGCGATCGATTGATGGATTACTTCAGCGCAACACAGACTTGGTGGCTCGGTATGGCGGTGAGGAATTTGTGGTGGTGTTGCCCCACACCGATTCTGGTGGTGCAACCCAAATTGCAGAATTGATTCGCAAAACTGTTTTGAATCTGCAAATTTTCCATTCAGAGCACCAAGGAATTACCCATCATGTAACTGTGAGTTTGGGAATTGCCAGCCAAGTGCCTCAGCTCGATCGCCCCTGCCAAGATTTGGTGCAAGCGGCCGATCGGGCCCTTTACCAAGCCAAGTCCCTTGGTCGTAATACTTGGGTGTTGGCTAGCGATGACTTGCCCAATCGATATCCCAGCTCCGATCAGGATTGAAACGAAAAATTAACGGCAGAAAACCAGTACAGACAAGGGGCTTAAGCCCCTTGTCCTCCATGGCTTTGCAGCAAAAGAATCAGAAGTTTAGTACTTGAGAAATTGCTGCCATTGACCGATCGCTTTAGCTATCTTATTGGTTGAGAACGGGCAGAAAATTTCCCAGAACTCCCAGCACCAACGATTGGAAAATGCTAATAAAAACTGCCCCCAGCAAGGCACTCCAAATGCCATTTTTGAGGCGGAAACCTTCCACCAACCAAGCAGCTAAACCAAACAGCAAGGTGCTAACGATTAAAGAAAACAAGCCCAGCGTGAGCAATTTGGGCAAGAAGGTGAGCCAGCCGGGAACGGCCCGCGCCAACCCCTGTAAAACGCCCAAAACAATACCGGCGATCAAGGCCTTCCAAGGGCTATCGACTTCCACGCCAAACGGCAAATAGGTTAGCAGAATCAGGCCGACGGCAATGACGACGGCCACGATCAGAAAAGAAACCACAATTCCTCATCCTTGGGGACACACCCCGGTTGATCCACCCACGATTCGATCGGGCAGTCGCGGCGGGAGTCCGATCGGCGGTGGATGGGCTGAAGCGGCGAGAGCTGGCCCCTTCGGAAATGGCTCCTTGGGAAAGCCAGCCCGCGCGCTTTTCAATTCTGAGCGATCGCTCTCGGATTTGAGTAGAGCTGGCGGGGCAAATTCTTTAGGCGGAGACGGCAACCTCGCCAAATAAATCGTAGGGTTCGGCTGCGGTGATGGTGACCGGGACGATCGCCCCCAGGCGAGCCGGCCCAGTGACATAGACCAAACCATCCACATCGGGAGAATACCGAGCCGATCGACCCAAGAATTGTCCCGTTTTCGGGTTCACCTGCTCAATCAGCACATCCACCGTTTGGCCCACGTAGGCCTGATTTCGCTTCAGGGAAATGGGCTGTTGCAGGGCCATCAGTCGATCGCGCCGACCATCCATCACTTCCTGCGGGAGTTGGTTGGGCAAATTAAACGCGGCGGTTCCCTCCTCGGGCGAGAAGGTAAACACCCCCACATGATCAAATTCGTGGCGCTGCACAAAGTCGCACAAATGCTCAAAGTGCTCCTCCGTTTCGCCGGGAAAGCCCACAATGAACGTGGTGCGCATGACGGCATTGGGCAATTGCTCGCGAATTTGAGCCAAGAGCCGATCGTTCATATTGGCCTGCCAAGGGCGATTCATCGATCGCAGCACTTCCGGGTGGGAATGCTGGAGCGGCAAATCAATATAGGGCAAGATATTCGGCGTTTCCCGAATGGCCGCAATCACCGATTCTGTCAGCCCCGTGGGATAGGCATAGTGGATTCGCACCCAAGGAATGTCCACCTCGCCGAGGGCCCGCAACAGCTCCGCCAGCTTGGGCTTGCCATAGCGGTCTAGGCCGTAGTTGGTGGTGATTTGGGAAATCAAGATTAGCTCTTGCACCCCTTCATCGGCCAGCTTGTGGGCTTCGGCCACAATCGACTCGATCGAGCGCGATCGCTGGTCGCCCCGCAAGTGGGGAATGATGCAGAACGCACAGCGATAGTCACACCCCTCCGCCACCCGCAGGTAGGCCGTGCCTTCGGCCGTGGTGCGATAGCGAGGGACGGTCTCATCGGCAATGTAGGTTGGTTCTTCCGAAATTTCCTGAACGCGCTCGCCCGCTTCCGTTCGCTGCACCACATCCACAATCTTGTGATAGTCGCCCGTGCCCACCACGGCCACGGCTTCCGGAATTTCATCCAAAAGGGTGTCCCGAAAGTGTTGAGCCATGCAGCCCGTGATCACAATTCGTTTGCCCGCTTCCGCCAGGGAAACCAAGGTGCGCACCGATTCTTCCCGCGCCTCTTGAATGAAGCTACAGGTGTTGACGATCGCGTAGTCTGCCGCATCGTCGTTGGCACTCACGTCATAGCCTGCCTGGGCTAGCAGGCCCATCATATGCTCGGTGTCAATGCGATTTTTTTCGCAACCGAGGTGAGTAACGGCGATCGTGGGTTTTCCAGCCATAGCTTGCAGTTGCAGTGCCGTTGAAGCGAGGGGTTAAGGGGTTAGTAGAGTCGAATCCACAATTATTCACCATATCAGCCCAAATTGCGCGTCCAATCGATCCCAGGGATTTTGATCAGATTTCTGGCGGGTGGGGAATGGTATGACTGGGGTGATGCGCGGGGTGATGTATGGGGTGATACATGGGAGACGGATGAGGCAATGCCTGGGGCTTGAGGGGGCTTGGGCTGGCGAAATTAGAGTTGAGCAATGGGGCCGATCGCCCGGAGCCGCCAATCCGCCATCGCCCCTTGTGCGGAATTCTCCTTCTGGCTGATCTGCACGGAATTTTCCCGATCGGCACTGTACCTTAGAGGAAGAGATAGGCAGTCTCTGTATCGACGATCGCCTCAATTTGTCCCAACTATACGGACAAGACTGGTGCAACTCCCGGTAGCCTGCCATTGCCAGCTCAAGGCTGCTTTGTTTGGGATCACCAACCCGCTGCTCCATTCCTGGCAGCATACGGGGCAACCGTAAGGGTTAAGTAGCCGATCGTGGGGTTGATCGCTAATGGGTCTCTAACCGATCGCTCACCGATCGTTCCCGATCGTGCTCGATCGCCCGTGATCGGTTTTGAGCGCAAACGCAAGGTGGCGTTAACCGCGTTTCGAGGGTGCATCAGCCGGCGATTCATGAGGAATTTTTGAAAATCGCATGAAAATCGCATGAAACTTGACAGCTCCGCTATTGCCCACAAAGCTATGCAACATTTACCCGAAAGCATTAGCGACGCAATTAACACCAGCGAACTCGGCGCGTTGATTGCTGAACATCGCAACACCCTGTTGTGCGAATTGTTACGCCCCATGCTGGATACCCTCGATCGCGAAGGCATCCAATTTTCTGCCGTGTTGCGTGCCCTGGCCACCGTGGCCAACGAACGCAGCAGCCAGCTTGAGGCCCTGAATGGATCGAACCCTTGGGAGCGCTGCAATAAGCTCTTGCACCAAGCCCGTGCCAGCGCTGAAGAGGCCGAACGCGCACTGCGCCCCAAAAGCCGCACCAGCACCCGATCGATCGCAACTCCCGCCGCGATCGAACTGCGGGAAACCCGGCCCTCCTTGGACGAGCTGCCCGAAGAAGAAGCCTGGGCCCGAGAGCTACTGAGTGAATCCTGAAGACAAGGGGCTGAAGCCCCTTGCCCGCAATTTACCCTTTACCCGCCATTGGCCACTGATGCCACCGGTTGGGTGTTGATCCCATTAGGTGTTAGTGCCATCAGGTATTGATCCCATTGGGTGTTAACTCCCTCAGGTATTGATCCCATTGGGTGTTAATCCCATCAGCGGAACCCTTAGCCTAAACAACCGGCTGAAAGGTTAGTTAGACAGTCGGCCGCAAGGTCGGCCTAGTCGGCTTAAAAGTCCGTATTCACGAACTTACCGGCCAGCTCGGTGGGCGTTTTGCCCAACACCAGACCCAAGGTTTTGAACACCCCATTGTCGTTGAACGTAATCGCCGTGCTGGGTGTGGAGCCGCCGCCGGAGTCGTTCAAAGTGATCGCCAGCAGTTGCAACTGACTTTCCTGCAGGCCGCCGGTTAGACCGATGCGATCGTTTCCAGTGCCGAAATCCACGATGAAATCTGCGGCGATCGCCCCGCTGGCATCAGCCACCGCCGCCGTGTCCCGCCGCAACACCAACAGATCATCGCCAGCCCCACCCACCAGGGTATCTTGTCCCAGATCGCCCACCAGGGTGTCATTGCCCTCTTCGCCATTCAGGAAATCGTTGTCCTGACCACCCCGCAGGATGTCGTTACCCACGCCACCCAAAATCAGGTCATTGCCCTTGTTGCCGCTGAGTACGTCATCCCCGGTGGAATTGAGGCCATCACCCACCAACAGATCGTCACCTTGACCACCATAGAAGGTGTCATTGCCCCCCAAACCATAGAGGCTGTCGTTGCCCAGGTTGCCGTAGATGATGTCCGCTTGGGCACTGCCGGTGATTTGGTCATCGCCCCCCAAACCCCGCACGCCTGCCGGGGTGGTACGGAGCACTTCCGCCGACAGCGAGCTAGTGGAGAAAAAGTTATTGGTATCGTCGAGATCGTAAAACGGGGGGTTAGGGCCAATAGCCATGATTACAAACTCCTAATCGATGAATAGTTCCGGAACTGGTTAGCCTAGGGACTGTTTAGCCGTTGAGCCTTGAATTAGACCGCTGTGGGGGCTAGTTCGTTCATGGTGTGCAACCAGTTCCTCCAGAAACTTGAGCACGATTTGTGCTCCCGCTGAACTCAGCCTTGAATTCCGGCCTTGAATTTCAGATTCCAACCCGTAAAGTCCAGTCTTGAATAATGACTGGCATTGGCGGGCAAATCAGCACGATCGCCCTGAGAAGTTTCCCCCCCAGAGATCGTGCCATTAGTGGCGGTCTTTTCGGATCCGGGTTAGGGCTGGGGACGCTGACGGCGGCGTTGTCGTTCCCGATCGCGCGATCGCGGCCCTAGTTGAAAGGGGGTTCCGGTTGGGGGGCATTTAAATTGAGTGGCCAATTGAGTGGCCAATTGAGTGGCTGAAGTTGAGCGGCTTACGGATTGGTCACCCCCTCCAAGGCCGCGTCGGTTTCGTCGTAGAGGGCTTGCAGTTGGCCGACCACAGCCTCATCGGCGGCCCAAAATCCACGGCCATTGGCTTCCAGCAAACGACCAACAATGTTGCGGAAGGCTTCCGGATTGGCGCGGCGCAGGCGATCGGCCATGGCTCGATCGAGGGCGTAGGTTTCGGCGGCTCCGTCATAGACCCAGCGATCGGCAAAATCCGTGGTGCCGCTCCAGCCCAACAGGGCCGTCATCCGTTGGGAAATTTCAAAGGCCCCGCCGGAACCCTGGGCGGCCATGGCTTCGGCCCACTTGGGATTCAGCAATTTGGTGCGATATTCCAACCGCAAGAGGCTGTTTAAGTCGCGGGGTTGGGTGTTTTTGCCGAAACTTTCCACAAAACTCGCGGTGACGGAGCGCTGTTGCTGTTGTTCGGCGGCACGCTTCAAGGCTCCGGTGTTGGCGTAGTACTCCTGGATATCCGTCAAGCCATATTCCACGGAGTCGATTTCCTGGACAATGCGCCCAGTGGTGGCCAAGAGCCGATCGAGCACTTCTGGGCGGGCTTGCCCCCGATCGCGCCGACCGTAGCTAAAGGCATTGCGCGATCGCCAAGTTTGGGCCAGCTCATCACCAGACTCCCAATTCCCATCATTGACGCGATCGTTCACCAAGGAGCCAAAATCTCCTGCCGGGTTTGAGAAGAGCCGAGCACTGGGATTTTCAACCCCTTGGGCCTGAAGCTCCAGAGCGTGTTTACGAATGAAGTTTTGTTCGATCGGCTCGTCGGCCGCCGCCGCCCGCGCAAACAGATCATCCAAAAGTTCCAAAATATTGGCGAAACTGTCTCGAAAAATGCCCGATAAATTAGCCAACACATCAATTCGAGGACGACCCAATTGAGCCAGAGGAATTAACTCATAGCGAACAATTCGGCCCGTACCTTCCTTAATTGGCTCTGCACCCACTAATTCCAACAAGATGCCCAAGGATTCGCCCTTGGTTTTAATGGCATCCAAACCCCAAAGCATCACAGCAATGGTTTCGGGATAGCTGTTCGGTTCCTGATCATGTTCCTGTTGGTGTTGGGCAATCAATTGCTGGGCGATCGCCTTGCCCCGTTCGTAGGCTCCTGGGGAGGGCATTCGGTAAGGATCAAGGGCATGAATATTGCGGCCCGTGGGCAATGCGCCGGGCCCGTCCCGCAACAGGTCTCCCCCCGGTGCGGGCGGAATATATTCCCCATTCAAGCCCCGCAATAAATTCGTTAGCTCATCGGTATTTTGGTTGAGCAAATCCCGCAAACGAATGGCTTCTTGAATCCGTTCTGAGACCTTGGGATCCAACTCAAACGATCGATTGGGATATTCCTGCTGGAACCAGTATCGATAGGCATTCAGGGGGCGATCGAGGTCGGATCCTTGGGCGATCGCTTCCAAGACCGATCGGGGTAAATCCGCCTCAAAATAGGCTTCCAAATAGGACAATAGCTGCTCGGCATTGGGTGCAGCTCCCAACACATGCAACCCACTAGAAAAAAGACGCTGTTCTAGTTCTTGCAGGTATTGATAAACCCTTGCAAAGTAGCGATCGAGCAAATCGGGGCCAAACAGCTTCAGGGTTTCCACACTCAGCTCCACCCCCAATTGTTGGGCTTCCGGCAGCGGACAATCCCGATCGAGTCCCGTGTCAATTAACCGTTGGGCGATCGCATCCCGCAGGGCCGTATTCGCCTGCGGATCCTCGCGATATTCCGCAATTAAATCACGCAGATTCACCAATTCCTTATACAAACCTGCTCGCCCATAGGGAGGCACATTGTGGGAAATTAACACCCCATAGCCCCGGCGCTTTGCCAAGATCGACTCCGAAGGATTATTGGCCGCATAGATATACAAATGGGGCAGATTTCCCAACAAAATATCTGACCAAGAATAGCCCGTGTTACCCAAGGGAGATCCCGGCAACCATTCCACCGTTCCATGCATTCCAAAATGGACGATCGCGTGGGGTTGCCAAACCCGCTGCAACCATTGATAGAATGCGGCATATTGGGGATGGGGGGTCAAGTCTCGCTCAAACATCAAGCGCATGGGATCGCCTTGCAAACCCAAAGGCGGCTGCACCCCAATCCAAACGTTTCCAAAGTAAACGCCCCCAATGTACAACTCATCCCCAAAGGTTTTAATACCCGATTCCGTGAGACCACCCCACTGTTTTTGAATCCGAGAACTGCCGAGATATCCTAACCATTGATCAAGGATTTGAGCTGGAACCCAGCCATCATTCAAGGGAGCCTGGTGTGGGTGCGATCGGGAAGGATGGCCCAAAGACCAACGATCATCGGCAGCTTTCACCTGTTGAATAATCGCCTCGCCGTCGGTGGGCAATTCACCCACGTCATAGCCTTGAGCTTGCAAAGACTCCAGCAGTTTCAAGAGCGATCGGGGAACATTCAACAGGGCCGCTGTTCCCGTTGCCCCATACCCCGGTGGAAAGCCATATAAAATAATTGCCAACTTGCGATCGCGTGGTGGAGTTTTGCGGAGTTGAATCCAGTTTTTGACGCGACTGGTTAACCGTTGAACACGCTCCGGAATCAGGTAAATATCATCTCCAACCAAGCCACCCAAGGGCACAGTATCAATTGCCCCGTCTAACTCCGGCAGGGCATACAGCACCACACTTTGGAGACCGCCAATTCCCTGCCTTGTCCAGGATTTTAGATCTTGAATGAGCAAAGGAGCGGCGACTAAATAGGGCACATTTTTAGCTGCCAAAATCCGCTGAGCCACCGCCACCTGTCGCCCAGCTTCCATGGAGCCAGCAGGGCCACCCACCAGCGGAAATCCAATCGTGGAAACAATTGAATCCACCAACACCGCATCAGCCGTCAGGGATTTCAATTCCCGATCGCCCTGGGCCCGTTGTTGCTGTTCATGGCTGGTGGTCAGCCAATCTCGGACAATCACATGGGCTTCCACGCCATTAATAAAAATGGGCAGGGGTAGCAAACCAGCCGCTTCAAAATGGCGAATCAGTTGAGGAATATAAGCCTGTTGCGTCACCACATGTTTTCGGTAGAGCAAAATAGCTACTACCGGGCAATCATGAGCAATTTTGGAGCCTTCCATTGTCGATCGCCCCGAATGATCAAGATGATCAGGATGATTAATTGGAGGCTCCGACAACTGGGGCGATCGTTGTTGACGATACCAGTTCAAATAATCTTGAGGATTCAAAAAATAGCCCGCATATTCAGGGTGCAATAACCCCATATTGGGCGTTTCAATCGGTGGGGCAATTTCCCCGATCGAGAGATCCAAATATTTTTCAGCCAAAATCCAGAGCATGGCGGCCACATTTTCCAAGCCACCAGCATTCCAATAGCCATAGATAATTAGCCAATTGCGCAGATCTTGTACCTTTTGAATCGGCACAAATTTCAGCAGTTTGGGCCCGGTTTTTAAAAAGCTGAGATAACCAGCCAGTCGATCTTCTTCTCGGCCGCTGGAAAATTTACTGAGAATAAACTTCACAGGCTTTGGCATCCCCGAAGGCTTGTCACCAATTTTGAACGCCCCAATCTGAGTGAGGGAAATTAATTCCAAAGCCGACTCAAAGACCAAACGAATAGGGATATGTTGCACCCGATCGCGCAACCAAAGCACCTGCTCATAGTCAAAAATTAGGCTGGCAAAAAATACATCGGCTTCTGCTAAAGCTGCGGCCACCCGATCGGGTTGTTCCGTAATGTCACGATCGGTAAAAGTGGTCACTTGCAATTGAGGACAACGCTCGATCGCCCGGTGGGCAGCTTTTCGGTACAAATCGGCGTTAAAAGTCTCGAACCCGGCAATGAGAACAATGCGCTTCATGGTGATGGAGGGTAGTGCGAGCGGAATTTAACGCAGGAGATCAGCAATCGATCAGTAATTAATTGGCAATCGATCGGTAATTGGTCGGCAATCGATCGAAAACCAACCAGACCTTGATCGGAACCCGATCGAAGCTTGATCAAAACTGAACCGGCCCTTGACCGGAACTTGACCAGAACTTGACCAGAACTGAGGTCGATCGCCCCTTGGGAGCCAGGCGGAGCCACTTGCTAAGCTAGCATCACCTGACTTTTCGCTGGGCTGTTTCCCTGGGGCCCTGTCGTTCAATCGAAACGCAATTGCCATCGCCCAAAGACTCCGATCCCTGGCCAGCAGCGGTGACCAATTGCGCCCCAGCCTATCTATTTTGACGAAATTTTTACGAAACCTGGACTGGAGAAACCCATGATCCCCAACTTTTTCCCCACATCCCAAAGTCCTGAGAGTGATGCTGCCGGTGCTGCTTGGCAAAAGGTGGCGATCGCCGTGGTTCATGGCATTGGAGCCGGTGATCCTGACTACAACAGCGGCAAAGCTGACCAACCGGAATTTATTCGCAGCTTGCAAAATAATCTAATCGATCGCTTCAGTAAACTAGGCATTTCTGACAAGGAATATCATCAGCGGTTCGTGATGGCTCCAGTGTATTGGGCAACGGTTTTGGAAGGAAACCAACAGGATTTGTGGGCCCGATTCCAGCGCCAAAGTGCCATGAATTGGGATCGAATCCGAGAATTTATGGTGTCCTTTGTTTCCGATGCCATTGCCTATCAGGTTAGTCCGCGCGGTCGCCATTCCTATCACGCCATTCATCGATTTTGTGCCCAAACTTTGCACACCCTGGCCCAAAAAGCTGGTCCCAAAGCACCCCTCTGCGTGATTGGTCATAGCCTTGGCTCGATCGTTTCCTATAACTATCTTCTGGATTTGCAAGCGGAGTTTGGGAACAATACCGAAGCAGAATCACTCTTTCGAGAATCGGTATTGCGCCAAGTGGGCAATAGCCCCTTGGAACGGGGTGAAACCCTCAGTTTGTACTACACCTTGGGCAGTCCCTTGGCCCTTTGGACACTGCGCGATCGCGATGGGGGCTTGCCGATTCAGTTTCCGGCCCCCCGCCTGACAGAACATTATCCTCAACTGAACTCAGCCACCGAATGGGTGAATGTTTACGATTCTGATGATGTGATTGCCTATCCATTACGACCCATTAATTCAGCTTTTCAACGGGCAGTGAAGGAAGATTTGAACGTAAACGCGGGAGAAGTCTGGGAAAGCTGGAATCCGCTTTCTCACAATGGCTATTGGAAAGATCCAGAAACGGGCGATCGCATCGCCCGATCGCTCCTGAACCTATCTCGATTGATCAATGGCCGCTGATTAGGTTTCTGATGAAGTTTCTGATGAGGTTTCTGGTTAGGGCTGAGTAACAGGAATTTCGAGAATGAACTTAGCGCCGTGACCCATCTGAGATTCACAATCGAGCCGACCACCGTGGCGATCGACCACGATTGAACGGGCGATCGCCAGCCCTAGTCCTGTGCCAATACCCGTGGGTTTCGTGGTGAAAAATGCTTCAAACAACTTCTGCTGCACCTCCGGTTCAATCCCTGGCCCATTATCAGAAACGATAATTTGCACCCATTTTTGATTCAGGGATCGGGTTTGAATTTTAATTTCCGGTTCCAAACCGCTCATGTGCTCCCAGTCCAAGTCATCCAAGGCATCGATCGCGTTAGCAATCAAGTTCATGAAAACCTGGCTCATTTCCCCGATCGAACATTCAACGAGGGGTAATTCCCCATAATCTCGAATGATTTTAAATTCCGATCGGCTGCCCTTGGACTTTAATCGATGGCGCAAAATGATGAGGGTATTTTCCAACCCTTCATGCAAGTCCGCTGGGGCGAGCTGTTGACTGCCCATTCGCGAAAAATTGCGCAAACTTGCGACCAAATCGCGAATTCGATCAGTGCCTAAACGCATGGATTCCAAAATTTTTGGAAAATCCTCCATCATAAAAGGCAAGTCCAAATCCTGGGTTTGGGTTGCCAAATCCGCTGGCGGCTCTGGATAGAATATTTGATAGAGCTGCAAGACATTCATCAAGTCTTCTGCATAATTACAGGCATGAACCAGATTGCCATGAATAAAATTCACAGGATTGTTAATTTCATGGGCCACTCCCGATAGCAACTGTCCCAGACTGGATAGTTTTTCTGCCCGCACCAAACTAAGGTGGGTGTCTTGCAAATCCGCCAAGGCTTTTTCCAGGGCCGCTGTGCGCTCAGCCACCCGAATTTCCAATTCTTGATTGCGATCGGCTAAGGCTTTGGTGAGGGATTGTAAACGCAAATGTAAGCGCACCCGCGCGAGGACTTCATCTTGTTGAAAGGGCTTGGTGATATAGTCCACAGCCCCTAAATTGAGACCACGCACCTTATCATCCACTTCCGAGAGGGCGGTCATGAAAATGATGGGAATGGCGGATGTTTGGCTATTGGCCTTCAAGCGGCGACAGGTTTCAAACCCGTCAATTCCTGGCATCATCACATCCAGCAAAATCAAATCTGGGGTTGCAAAATTGACCCGATCGAGCGCCACTTCTCCAGATTGGGCGATCCAAACTTCAAACCCCGCATCATCTAATAAATCAGACAGCAAACTAAGGTTAGCTGGCATATCGTCCACAATCAGAATCGTGGGACGATTTTCAGCGGCATCGAGGGACATGGCTCAAGGATGGAAGGTTTTGCAGTAAAAAGGGTGCTGGGAGAATTGAAGGATCGCCATTTAAGAATCGCCATTGAAGGATCACCAATCACTTGACCAATTGCTTGGCCAATGAAATGACTGGGCCCATGAAGCGCTGGATCGAAAGTGCTGAAAATCAGGTTAAGGCATCAACAATCATGAACTAATCATTAAGAACAAGCAAGACTTTTCCTGGGAAGATTCTGAATGGCTGGTCTTGCCGGTTTTTGTGATGAATTATGATCCAGGGGATCATAAATGCTTGATGATTTGAACGATTATTGCGCTCAACTTCATGATCCTCAGAAAGTTTCAGAAAGTTATTGAAGACCTTTGATGGTCTCTATTCTCTCGAAAAAAGCTATTTTCAGCAATTTTTCAGCCAATTAATTGACCGGAGATCCCGATCACCCGTTTCTGTTTGGTCTAACGCTTCCTTCCCCGTTAATTCGCGCTCGATCGCCCCGGCGCTTGACTTAAAAGTTCCAAAATTCCCTGATCGTTAAACGCCTGGGCCAGGCTCTTGAGCTGTTGGGCAAAGGGAGCAAGGGTTGGATCCTGTTCTGCCAGGGCTTTGGCTTGGCGCTTCAGGGCGTTGAAGTTGCCTTTGCGGGCCAGGGGAGCTGCTCCAACAACTCGGGGTCGATCGGGTAGTCAATCGGGTAAATGAGTGCATCCGGGGGCAGGTCGGGTTCCGCCGCCGACTGCGCCAAGGGTGACGGGGCGATTGCACTGGCTTCATAAACCCAAACCAATTGCAAGTGTTTTTGCAGCAGGTGCAATAGCTCGTGGGTTTGCACCGGCTTAGGCAGAAAGTCGCTGCCACCCGCGTCCAAGCTTTGTTGTCGATCGCTCTCAAAAACGCTGGCAGAGGACACAATAATCGGCAATTGCTGCAACTCAGGATGGCGACGAATCAGATCAATCAGGGTGTAGCCATCCAAGTTGGGCATTAACAAATCCGTAATCACCACCTGCGGGCGATGGTGCTCCAAAAACTGCCAAGCCACAGCCCCATCTTCCGCTTCCTGAATCACAAACCCGATCGGCTCCAGCATCTCCCGCAGCACGGCCCGGTTTTCCCACTTGTCATCCACCACCAGCACTTGGGGCGCATCCCCTTGAATGCCAACAATTTGCCCCTGTTGTGTCATGCGGGAATGGCGGCTCCACTCGGCCGCCACCGGCAAGGACACTTCAAACCGAAAGCTGCTGCCGACTTGGGGTTGGCTCTCGACGGTAATTTGACCGCCCATCAGCTCCACAATTTGTTGGGAGATCGCCAGCCCCAGACCCGTGCCCTCCGTTTGGCGCTTGGTCTCGCCCACCTGCTCAAAGGGCAGAAAAATGCTGCTGAGTTGATCTGCTTCTAGGCCAACGCCCGTGTCTTGTACTTCAAATTGCACCCGATCGCCCCCCATGGCCAACACACGTAGGGTGACCGTGCCGCTGTCCGTGAACTTGATCGCATTGCCCAGCAAGTTGAGCAACACTTGGCGGAGGCGCTTTTCGTCAGTGCGGATGCCTTCCGGTAAGTCATCGGCAATTTCTTCTGCGAATTGCAACCCCTTCAGTTCCGCTCGCAGACGGCACATTTCCGTTACGCCACGCAGAAAGGCCCGAAAGTGAAATTCCGTGGGGTGCAGTTCCATTTTGCGGGCTTCGATTTTGGCCAAATCCAGCACATCGTTGATCAGGGTCAGCAGATGAGTGCCACATTGGTGAATCACGCCAATTTTGGCCAGTTGCTCTTCATGCAAATTGCTCGATCGCTGCAACACCTGGGCATAACCCAAAATGCCGTTCAAGGGGGTGCGCAACTCGTGGCTCATGTTGGCCAAAAATTCACTCTTGGCCAAATTGGCCACTTCCGCCGCTTCCTTGGCTTCCGCCAGGGCTAGTTCCGCCTGTTTGCGGGCAGTGATATCAAACAACACGCCGCTAAACACAACCGTGCCGTCATCGGTACGCCGGGGGGTGGAAGCGCCTTGCCACCAACGAAGGGAACCGTCGGGACGAATCAACCGGGCCTCATAGGCCCATTCCGTGGGGTTGTCCACCACGCGGCTCACAGATTCGATGTAGCCGTCCCGATCGTCCGGGTGGATGGCACTAATAAACCGGCCCAGGTCAGCCATGAATTCTTCGGCACTGAATCCCGTTAGCTCGCTGACGCGATCACTCATGTAGTCGATCGTCCATTGGCCCTCGTGATTGCTGAACTGAAAAATGGCTCCCGGAATATTTTGGGCAATGCTGCGCAGACGGGCTTCGCTGGTTTGCAGGGATGCTGTGCGCTCGGCCACCCGTTCTTCCAGGGCTTGGTTGCTGGCGGCCAACTCCTGAAAGGACTGTCGTAACTGCTGGGTCATGGTGTTGAAGGCCCGGGCTAGTTGATCCGTTTCGGCGGTTCCTTCCGTCATCACCACCTGATCGAGCTGATTGGCGGCCACGGCATCGGTGGCCGCACAGAGTTTCACCAAGGGCCGCGACACCTGCCGCCCAATCCACCACCCCAGCCCGATCGCCACAGCCAAGGCCAGCAACATGATGGTGAGGATGTCTCGACGCGCGGCCATCACCGGCCCCGCAAAGTCGGCTTCCGGAATCGCCGTCACCAACAACCAGTCCAAACCGTTGCGATCGCGCAGGGGCGACACTTGCACCAGCAACCGGGTTTGTTGGGTGGGGCCAATGAATTTGGTTGTGAGTTGGGTGGTTGGGGTGTTGGGCGGAATGGCGGCCCAAGTGCCAAAGCGCTGTTCAATGGTGGTAACGGCCGCTTGCAAAATTGAATTTTTGAGGTCTTTGGCCCGAATTCGTTTTCCTTCCGGGGAGATTGGGTCGTTGGTGGAGGTGGCAATCACCTGGCCCGATCGCTCCACAATGGCCGCCACCCCGCTGTGGCCAATATTTTGGGCCCGCAAAAAAGTGCTGATTCCTTCCAAGGCCAGGTCAGAGGCAAACACCCCCACCAGTTGTCCGGTGCGATCGTACAGGGGTTGCACCGCTGAAATGCCCAATTCCCCCGTTCCCGAAAAGGCAAACACCGAAGTCCATTGGGGTCTGCGGGCGGCAAGGGCCGTTTTGAACCAGGGGCGATTGCGCACATCATAGAGCTGGCTGTCTTTGAGGACGCGCCGCCCTTGGCGATCGACCTCGATGGTTCGCCGCAAGCCCGATCCCAATCGATCGCTCCGTTTAATTAGGGTGCTGCTGGGCAATTCCCGAACTTCCAAGGAGCCACCAACCGCTGTTCCAAATTCCGTGGTGGTGACCAGGGGAAACAGTTGCAACTTTCCGTGGAAATAGGTTTCCAGCGCTGAAAAATCCGTCAACTTCACCTGATCAGCCGCAAAAGCCTGCACATGGAGCTGATTGAGGCGCAACGGCTCGCTCAGGTATTGATGCACGTAGGTTTGAATTTGCCGATCGACCTCGGAGCCAAGGCGATTCATCAGCGCATCCACGGCCCGTTGTCCTTGAACGAGTACCACTTGCCCCGTTAGCCCCACGGCCACCAACGCTTGCAAGGTCGTGACCAGGACAATTAATTTGCTCAGGGGCCAACGGGGCGATCGGGCAAATTCAGGTGCAGAGCCAGATTCAGTCACAGTGAAGATACCGAGTCAGGGGGCAGCGGGCCAGCGGCGGGCCCATCCCCATCATCGCCGTCCCCTCCCCCCAACTGCCACCAACCGGCCCGATCGCCAGGGCCCGATCGCCCAGCTCCTGATCAGGGCCCTACAGCGGAATCGTGGCCGATCGAAACTGGTAACCCGCTGTTTTGAGTTTTTGATTGGAAACCCGCGCATTGTAAGGACGCTGGGCCGATTTCGCTGAATTCCAAGTCACCCCCGGCCACCCTCGGCGGCGAAAGGCCCGATCGAGCAATTCCGCTTGGGTCAAGGGTTCGTCATGCACCAGGTTATATAGCCCCGACAACCGCGCCGCTCGGGCAAAGGCGATCGCCCCCACAATGTCATCCAAATGGATCCAATTACTCCAGTCTTGGCCACTGCCCGGCCGCCCTTGGCCACTGGCCGATCGAAAAATATCCGCCACCTCGCGCCCGGGCCCACAAATGCCCCCCAACCGAAACACACAAACGGCCAAACCGTCCCGCGCCGCACCCAACAACACCTGCTCGGTTTCCAGCAGGATTTGGCCATTGTCCGTGGTGGGCTGGGGCGGCGTGGTTTCATCCACCCAAGCCCCACCCCGATCGCCATAAACCCCATAGCTGCTGGTGTAGATCACCTGGCGCAGTTGGGGCAATTCAGGCAACAGTTGCGCCAGGGTTTGGGCGCTGTGCAAATAGGTTTCCCGATAAATGCCCGATCGCCGGGGCCCCAAACAAACCAACAGCGTGGTTTGCCCAGCCAGGGCCGACCGCAACCCCGCTTCATCATCCCCCCGCAAGCAAAGGGCCCGATCACAACAATCCGCCAGCTCCGCCAAGCGATCGGGTGTGGTGGTCGTGCCGGTGACGGTCAATTCTTGCGATCGCCAATATTGCGCCATTGGCCGGCCCACATAGCCACAGCCCAAGATCATCACCGACTCCGACCCTGAGCGATTGATTGCAGCGTCCATCATGGAAAACACGGGAGATCAACAAAAAAATCCACAACAGGAAATCCACAACGGGAAATGAATCCCAAGCTCGAAACAGCAATCACCTAAAAAGTAATCACCCAAAAAGTCATTACTTACAAAGCAATTGCCCAAAAAGTAATCACTCAAAAAGCAGCGAGCCTTTAACCGCGTCGTTCCTGAAGCTTGCGATAAACCGCTTTTAAATCCACCTGATGATGGGCGATCGCCACCAGGGTGTGATAAAACAAATCCGCCACTTCTGAGGCGATCGACTCCGGATCATCATCCTTACAAGCCATCACCACTTCGGCCGCTTCTTCGCCAATTTTTTTGAGGATTTTGTTATCCCCACCGGCCAACAATTTGCAGGTATAGGACTCAAGATTTGGGTTAGCCTTGCGCGATTCAATCACCTGAAAAACCTGCGACAACGTATCAGCAGGCGGCGGAACCACTTGCCCATCCACTTGGTGGAAACAACTGCGGGCCCCCGTGTGGCAAGCCACATCCCCAATCTGTTCAATGGTCATTAAAAGGGCATCGCTATCGCAGTCATAGCGAATGCTTTTGAGCTTTTGAATATGTCCGGAAGTTGCGCCCTTGTGCCACAGTTCTTGGCGCGATCGGCTCCAGTACCAAGCCTCGCCAGTTTCCAGGGTTTTTTGCAAGGATTCCGCATTCATCCAAGCCATCATCAACACTGTGCCATCCAGATAGTCTTGGGCGATCGCCGCGACTAATCCTTGTTCGTTGTAGGCGATGCGATCGACTGGAACGGCACGGCGCAAAGCTTCAAGATCGGTGGCCATAGAATCGCTGCTGTGGGGGGGGTGAGGATTGGGCAAACCATTGGCCCTCGGGCGCAATGTTGCAGCGCCAACCGGCCGCCAAATGGCAGGACAAATCATAGCAACTTTCCATCGCTTCCCAGCTGCGGGGCCGATCGAGTTCCGCCCGATCGCCCAACCAAAGGGCCCATCAAGCGCCTCGATTAACCCAACCGGATAATCTGCCCACCCTTGCGCCGTCCGTTAGGGCTGAATCGGCAGTCGATCGCCCGGTTGCGCCGGAGCCGGTGACTGATTGGGTAACAAATACGGCTGATTCAAACCATTGCCGCCCAAGCCGGGGTTATTCGGGCTGCTGGGATTGGAATTATTGGGATTGGAATTATTGGGATTGGAATTATTGGGATTGGAATTATTAAAGCCAGGGCTATTGAAACCCGGATTCCCAAAATCGCCCCCCTGACTCGGATCATTGGGCACGAGGGGCTGATTGCCGAACGGGTCGAAGTTGTCGGCCGGTCGCTGGGCTGGGTTTTGGCCGCTGGGCAAGGTGGCCAGAGCCACCCGATCGCCCCCAACCGATCGCAGCAAGTCCAACACCGCCACCACATCGCTATAGAAAGCCGACTGGGAGGCATAGAGGACGATCGTCCCGTCGGGTTGGGCTTGCTTAAAGGCTTGCAGTTGGGTCAGCAGCGCCTCTTTGGTCACCGGGGCTTGCTGAAAATACAACTGACCGGCGGGGCTGAGGGCCACCATCGCCAACTTGCGCATCTGGGGCTGGCCCGTGCTGGCTTGGGGCAGGTCTACCCCAATGCCCTGTTGGCGCGTCAGCCCGATCGCCGCCAGGATAAAAAAGGTCAGAATACAGAAAATCACATCGATCAGCGGCACGATCTCAATGCGAATTTCTTGATCGGACGAGTCGAGGTTGATTTTCATAAATTGATTCAGAAATTGATTCAGAACTTGATTCAGAAATTCATTCGATTATGCGAATTAATGGCACGATCGGCACTGCAAATCTGGGCATCGAAATTGATACGGCCTTGACCTAGCGCAATGGAATTGGGTCGCAAATGCCATGAGGTTATGCGTTGGTGGGCATTGCCCACCCTACAGGCTACTACTTCGCAACCATCTTTAAAACTGATAGCGATCCTGCTCAATCCAAAGGCTGTGGGCCACGGCCTGCCCATCAGCCCCCACGCGAATTTCCACCACAAACGGCAAGGGGCGATTGGTGCGGGGACGTGCCCAGTTCATGCGGTTCACGCCATTGATTTGGTCATTGATTTGATCCCGCTTGGATTCGTCCATGTAATAGGTTTCCAGGTTGTAGCGGGGCATGGCGGCCATGATTTCACCCCGCAGGGCCACTTGGTTGACGGGCAGTTGGCCCGGGCGATCGGGACGAATGGCGACTGGTTGCCAGGGCTTGGGTCGATCGGGCGGTTGATTGGGGTCTTCGGTGGCGGTGTTGGTCGGTTGTTGCAAAATCAGGTAAAACTCCCGCCGTTCATAGGGTAGTTGCGGTTTTTGTTTTTGATCTCGATCGGTGGCGATGGTTTCCCAGCCGGGCAGCTTTTCCAAAACGCTCACCTGGCTAATGTCGTAGCTGAGGGTTTGGGAATAGCCCCGCATCCAGTCGTAGGGATCCACCGGGCGGGTTTGCAACACCACAGCTCGCCCCCAGTAGTAGGTCATGGCCGATTGAGCTGGAACTCCGATCGCCAGGCCCAACTGCAACAACATCGGGATCCAAAATCGCCAGCCGGCCGCCTTCGGAGGGGGACTATCTGGGGCGATCGGGGAAATCAGATCTTGGGTCATGGTTCAGGTTTCCAAAATAAATGACAAGGAATTGATGAATGGCAGGGAATTCACGGGAACGGGGTTGTGATGAGCGCTAATTTGGCAGGGCGATCGGGGCGAATCGCCAGCGATCGCAAGTCCCGATCGCTCACGATCGCACCGTGGGTGAAGAATTCGACCCATTCAGCGTTTGCACCGATCGCTCAAACCACAAACCCGCCGCAATTACCCCAACACCACAGAGCACAAACACCAGCGCCTTCAGCAGCAAATCTGTGTTGTACTCCAGCATCCGCGTCCAAATATCCAACACCAACAGCAACAGACCGCCCCAAAAGGCCAAGCGCTGCCCGTCCGATAGCCCCTCGCGCACTAGCCCCACCCCCAACAGGAACAGACACACATTAGCCAGCAATGTCCCCAAACTGGGCAGAGCCGCCACGTTGTAGTGCCAACCCAAGGTCAACCCCAACGACAACACCAGGGCCCAAAGCACCGCGTCGGTGAGCCATTGATCGGCCCCCATGGCCGCGCCGCGACTCCGCCGCGCCCACATCAGCACCGCCGCCACCGCCGCCACGGCCACATCCACCGCCAGCCAGGGGACGAATTGCGCTGGGTCATAGATATTGCCATCGGTGGAGGAACCGCTTTGGCGACCGGAACCTTCCCAGAAGAACCAGAAGCTGGTGAAGTAAAACGTGCCCATCAGCCACAGGATGGTCAAATTTTGGGTGATGTTTTGAAAATTCAGTGGCCTTGGGTCGATCGCCCCGCCGGGCACGAGCCAATGGCGCAAAGTCCGGGGCAGCGGCAACCGCAGCCACCAACGTTGCACGGCCGGCCAAAGTCGATCGCGATATCCCCAACCCAAAGCGAAGGGCAGCGCCAAAGACAACACACTGGCAACCCAAGGGTGCATCAAGCTCCACCAAAAGTTGGTTTGCAAGGTTCCCAGCGTGAACAACCAAGCCAAGCCAAACAAAAAGCGCGATCGCGTCACATGGGCCAGGGGCAAAAAAGCCAGGGCACTCACCAAGGGCATGTGCTCCGCCAACGCTCGCTGCCAACTGGGTTCCGGCTCCCACCAGTCATAGAGACCTGACCAGTAGCCCACGATCGTCAAAATCAACGCCAGCAACCCCAGGGGCATCAACCGCAGCCCGATCGCCATGGTCAACACACCGCCGCCCCAAATGAAGTAGAGGCTCGATAAGGGGCCACCCTGGTGAAACATCTGAGCCGTCAAGGCCAAGTTCGCCCCCAACAGCAGCCCACCCAACAACAGCAGGGCTTGGCCCAAGCGGCGTTGCCCAGCCAACCGAGGAGCGGGCGATCGCCACAAATAAAAGCCCAAAGCTTGAACGCCCAACAGGGCACTCAACAACACTCCCACCCGAAACGCCCGGGGCCATTGCTGCCAGTTGGCGGCCACAAAGGTGATCACCCCCAAGCCTAACAACACCCCTCCCAAACACAACAGGATGGTCACGAAACGGTTGCGGGCCCCCTGATCGAGGGTTCGGAACTGATAGCGATCGGCTAGGCGATCGAACTGTTCCGGTTGCAGCAGGCCATCGGTCACCCACTGGCGGGCCTCCTGGCGCAACTGATAACGAAAGCGCTCGGTAATCACGCAGTCAATCCTCCCCTAATTGCGGGCCAACGCGATCGACAGTCTCCCGGCCTGTCCGGGGGGCATGATCCAACGACCATGACCGGGGACAGTGGGACAATTCTTAGCAACAAACGGTTGATGAAACTTAGGGTTCAAGAGCTGGCAATCCCCGATGGGTCAATGTTCCCAGCCCGATCGCCCCGATGGCATCCAATTTGGCATTTCTCGGGGCGATCAATCCATCCCCTATGCCACCTGCCCTACGGGCCGACTTCAGTTCCTTGCCCAAATCCATGCCCAAATCCGTCGAGGGGCGATCAGGAGGCTTCACCGATCAGGTTCGGTAAACACGAAACATTTTCTAAGTCAATAGATTGTAAATAATTTTTATTAAATGTTATGGTTATTAACAACAACACAACACCCAACCGGCCCCCCACCACGCTGTTCTCCCCCATCTCTACCCCCCCCTCAAGGACTGTTATGAAGACCGATCTAGACTTCTCGAATCGTTACCTGCTTGACTCCGTCGTCTTCCGCCCTGACTTCAACTCAACGGGCGAAACCATCAACCTCAATCAAGCTTGGTCCCTGTTTTTCACAGCGGGGCGCGAAGATAAGGCCCTGGGTTTCAATGCCGAAACCGGACGCTTTTTCACCAACATTCTCTTCGCCTTGGCGGCCGCAGGGGCCCTGTGGGGTCTACTCTTCAGCAGCACCCTGTAAATAATGGCTGCGGAGCTTTTCCCGCCTCGAATCCCCAGCAGCTAACCTGCAATGAGAATCGTTAAAACTGACAAGAGCCGGGCCACACTGTGGCCCGGCTCTAAATCTATTGAGAGCGTCCTGTATCTCAGGAGTTCCCCCCTAGGGTTCCAGGGCGATCGCCGGAGCCACCAACGGTTTTGCGCCCGGCATCAGCCCGATCGGCTTCGTTTCCCGACCCGCCAAAGTGGGCACCGCATCACGCAGGCGCGCCGTTAGCTGCACCGTCGTCGAGTCATAGATTTGAGTCAACAGCTTGGGATAGAAGCCAATGCCAATGATCGGAATCAGCAGACAGGCGATGATAAACACCTCGCGCGGTTCCGCATCGATCAGCACCTCGTGGGACACCAATTTCTGGTTTTCCGGGCCGTAGAAAATTTCCCGCAGCATCGACAGCAGGTAAACCGGCGTGAGAATCACCCCCACCGCCGCCAGGAAGACCACAATCACCTTAAAGGGCAGCGAATAGGCATCACTGTTGGCAAAACCCAGGAACACCGTTAGTTCTGCCACAAAGCCGCTCATCCCCGGCAAGGCCAGCGATGCCAGCGAGCAAGCCGTGAACATCGAGAAGATCTTGGGCATCTTTTGGCCCACGCCGCCCATTTCGTCCAGCATCAGGGTGTGGGTGCGATCGTACGTGGCCCCCACCAGGAAGAACAGGCTCGCCCCAATCAGCCCGTGGGACACCATCTGCATCATCGCGCCGCTGATGCCCAAGTCCGTGAAGGAACCCAAGCCAATCAGCACAAAGCCCATGTGGGAAATCGAGGAATAGGCAATTTTGCGCTTCAGGTTCCGCTGGGCAAAGGAGGTAAGCGCCGCGTAGACAATGTTCACCACCCCCAAAATCACCAACACGGGCGCAAAGGTGGCGTGCGCTTCCGGCAACATTCCGGCATTCATTCGCACCAGGGCATAGCCACCCATTTTCAGCAGGATGCCCGCCAGCAGCATGTGAACTGGAGCCGTGGCCTCCCCGTGGGCATCGGGCAACCAGGTATGCAGCGGGAAAATGGGTAGTTTGACGGCGTAGGCAATCAAAAATCCGCCGTAGAGCAATAGTTGCAGCGTGTGGCCATAGGGTTTGAGGGCCAGCTCCCGCATATCAAAGGTGACCGTATCGCCGTAGAAGGCCATGGCCAGGGCGGCAACCAAGATAAACAGCGAGCCGCCAGCAGTGTAAAGGATGAATTTGGTGGCGGCGTAGAGGCGTTTTTTGCCACCCCAAATCGACAGCAGCAGGTACACCGGAATCAGTTCCAGTTCCCAGACCAGGAAGAACAAGAGCAAGTCCTGAACGGCAAAGACGGCGATTTGACCGCCATACATGGCCAGCAGCAGGAAGTAGAACAGTTTGGGCTTGAGGGTGACGGGCCAGGAGGCCAAGATGGCCAAGGTGGTGATGAAGCCCGTCAGCAGGATCAGGGGCATGGAGAGGCCGTCTGCGCCCACTGACCATTTCAGGCCGAGTTCGGGAACCCAGGTGTAGCTTTCCACCAGTTGCAGTTCGGGGTTGCCGAAGTCGTACTGGGTACAAAAGGCATACACCAACAGGATGAAGTCAATGAGTCCTACTCCCAACGAAAACCAGCGTACGGTTTTGCCGTCTTTGTCGGGCAACAGGGGCACGATCAGGGCGGCGACGATGGGGAGGAGAATGGAGGTCGTCAGCCAGGGAAAGTTCATAGGAAGTCTTGCGTCGCTAGGTGCGATCGCGACTTGGCAAAGCGTTAGTGGGTGCGTTACTCAAAGCGTTGAGTGGTGATGGTTTTAGCCATCTCTGCTGACAGTGTAAGCAATGGGATCGATCCCGTGGCGATCGCTTAATACTTTGGTTACAAAGCACTTTGAACTCTTTAAAGTTCCGTTGCAGTTTGTGGCTATTTCCTAATTTTTTGCTATGCAGCTTTTGGCAGGAATTCCCCTTGCGGGCGCGATCGCTTTTGGAATTTATTAATTCTTAAGAATCAATCAAGGTTAACGTTTGTTGATTAACGCCTGCTACTTAACCCTTGGATGTTAACCCTTGGATGCTTTCTTCCCCTGGGTTTTGAGTCTTCAGCTTGGAGTCTTGGACCTTGATTGTGGAGACTCTGGGAAAAATTGGGGGATTTGGGAGTTCGGGAAGTACCTAACGCTCAAGCTTCTGCGGTCGATCGCCCCAAGGCCCTAGCGATCGGAGCGGGTGGGGGGCCGGCAGTTGGGATTGGGCAGCAGAGCATCCCAAGTTTCGGCGGTCACTTCACCACTGGGATCCAGTTTTTGGGTTTCCTGAAAAAGACGAACAGCGTTGGCCAAAGCGGTGTCGTAGGTTCCGTCTGCGGGGCCTTGATAGAACCCCAGGAGCGCCAAAATGCCCTGAAGTCGGCGCACATCGCTGCCACTGTCACCGGGGCCCAAGTTGGGCAGGGGTTCCCGACGCGGCGGGCAGTTGGCCCAAGCGGGCCCCATGCCCAGGCTGAGACTGATGCCTAGGCCGATCACCCCCAGGCTCAGGAGCATTCCCAGCCGGGTGAAGGCAATTGCTTTTCGGGCCGATGCAGGATTTGGAGCCATGGCCAGCCTAGGACAATTGAAATGTTCGAGAATGGAAAGGAGGCGGTTCCAAGCCATAGGGCTAATTAACAGTTAGGCAATGGTTCAAGAACGAATTCTCAGCCGCACAGCGGAGCATCGGGAATCAAGGATCAAGCTTGGACGGTTTTTTGCCATCCATCTTGAATTGGAGATCCCTTAGATTAGAGATTCGCTCGTCGCGCGATCGCGCTGGATTTGGCAAATCATGAGTTTTGGCGATTGGCCCGTCAGTTTACACGGTCGATTTGAAGGGGCCCTTGTGGGAGGTTTGGTGGCACTTCACCAGCTCGATCGAACCTGGGAGCGCGATCGACGCAATTTGGACGCGGCTTTGCAAGGGGCCCTCCAATTGTCAGAGATCGTTGGCGCACAGGCGGGCCCGGATCCGGGGCTGTTGGCCTTGGCCTCACTGGAGCCGCTGATGGCGGGGCCGGGCGATCAGTTGGGCTTGGCCCTGTTGCCTTTGCTGTTGCGCTGGTTCGATCGCCCTTTGGTGTTGCGCCAACTGTGGACTCAGGCGATGGACCAGCCTTTGCCCGAAGCGGTAATTTTGGGGGCGGAGGTGTTGGCTTGGGTGTTGGTGCATCCCAATGCTGCCACGCTGGAATTCTCCCAGGGCGATCGAGAGGAAACCGAGTTCGATCCTGCGGCCCATGCGACCCATTCCAATGCCCTCTCCAATGCCCTGTGGCCGTCGGTGGTCAACATTCTCAGCGATTGGCAAACGTTGGATCGATTAGCCCTGGATTGGCCCCAACGGCTGCGGGCGGCCACGCCGGAAACCTTGCCTATTTTGGTGGCACTCCATAGCCTGCGATCGAGCGGTGGCCGCTGGGCCAGCAGTTTGGCCCGCTGCCAACAGCAGTCGGCCAGTGCGGTTTTGTGGTCGGGAGTATTGGTGGGTGCGGTGGGGGGCTGCGCGGCCATTCCGGCCGATGTGGGGGCAATTGTGCCCGATCGGCTGCTGACCCGGGCCATTCAGGGATCGCAGATGTTGATCGATCGCTGGTCGGGTCGCTTGCCCCAATATCCCCTAACCGACTCGATCGCAGAGGGCGATCGCCTGATTACCCATTTCAGGGTGGGACGCTGAGTTGAACGCGGAGCAATTGCACCCCGCAAAATCCGCGACTGGGGACGATTCAGCCAAAATTACCGATAAAATGCCCTACGCTTCAATCAACTGAGATACTGCCAAGATGCCACCCCAATCCCGCCATGGGGCGATCGGGTGGTGGCTGGCCCCATCCTGCCATGGGGCCGGTGTTAACCCATTGCGCAATCTTTGCGAGAGCGCTACGACTGTTGAAATTGTCCAGCAACCGGTTGGCCAGAGTGATGAATGAATCCCATGGGATCATGGCCAATTCAGCCAACCGGTTGAAGTACCGACAGAGTCCCTGCAAGATGAACATGGAGACGAGACCCTTTTGGGATGACCTCCGATGGTTCTTCAGAATGGCATTTTTCAGCCCATTCTTTGGGTCAAATCAATTGGGTGGAACTGATTATGGTGACTTGGATTGCAATGGCTACTGGCGCAATCGGCGCAGGGTGTTAGGGGCAAAATGAGAGCCTCCCAGATGTTGACCCCCGCCAATCCGATGGGGCGTGATGGGCAACAGCCTGCCCCATCCCACACCGACTCCGAAGCCAGTGCGCAGGAACCGCCACCTCGCCAGGGTTCCCTAGAAGATGCGGAGGATCCGGTGGAGCCAGTGGGCGGCCGATCGCCCGAGCCATTTCGCGACCCATCCCCCGGCCGATCGCCCTTGGGGCCCAATTCTTGCAGCGTTTCCCCGCCTGGTTCAGTACCGCCATTGCCGCCATTGCCCCCCAGCCCATCGACCCGGCACGGATTTGGGCAGCTTTGGCCCGAGCGACTTGGCTGGCTGAACCGTCGGCTGAGTTCACTGGTTCAACGAGTGACGATCAACGGAGGAGTTGGGGTGATTCGCGGCGCTTGCCATAGTCTCTGTTGCCAAACCATGGGCCAACCCTATGTGCGGCGGGCCCGATCGATCCGTCAGCGGGTGCAAACCATCCTGCTAGGGATTTTGGGGGCGATTATTCTGACGGCCACCATGAGCCAGCCTTGGTTAAATCAACCGCGTTACGGCATTGGTTCGATCGCCCCCCAGGATATCGTTGCCCCCTACGATGCCCAAGTGGTAGATCAAGTCACCACGCGCAGCCGTCGAGAGGCAGCCCGCAACGGCATTGTGCCCGCCCTGAAAATGGACTCCGATGCCACCCAACAGTTGGCGGCCGAGTTGCAACGTCGGCTGGAACGGAGTGATGAACTGCGTCAGGTGGCTGGTCAGTTTCCCTATTGGCCGTCGGCAAACCTGTCCACTGACCTGCAACAAATTGCGCGATCGCTCAATGAAGCGGACTGGCAACAGGTGCTCCAGGCCCTGGGGCAAGCGTCCCCCCACCCCACTCCCCGACCCACGGGGCGATCGGATGGGTTTGACCCCTTCAAGCCCTCCCTGGCCTCCGGCAAAGTTCTGCCTATTTCAGCAGAACACCCCCTGGTGGTTGCCCTCAAAACCTACCGCATTCAGTCCGGTGAAACGGCGCTGCGGCAAGTGATCAGTGCCATTGAAAAGGCCCGCGAGCGCTATGCCATGGCCCAAGCCGTGATGCAAGACTTTGGGCAACAGGACTACACGGTGGATCTGTTCACCTTGACCGATACCCAATGGCAGGCCACCCGCGCTAAAACCTTGGTGGCCCTCGAAAACCTGTTGGTGCAGGGCCTCGCGCCCGGTTTACCGCCGGAACTCGTTGAACGGGCGGTGCAACTCCATGTGGCGTTGGTGGTTCCCCTGGAAGGTCGGGCCCTGGCTCAACAGCTTTTGCTGGGCACGATCGATCGCCCCACCCTCACGGAAGATCCAGATCGCACCCGCCGCTTGGCTGAACAGGCGGCGGAAGATGTGCCCCTTTCGATCGTGTCGCGGCGCATGGGCGAAACCATTGTTCGTCAGGGTGAACGCATTGATGCGGGCCAATTTGCCCTGCTCGATCGCTATGGTCTCAGCTCTCGGAATGTGAACTGGGGAGCAATTCTGCGGCTATTCCTGTTGGTCTCGGGGGCGATCGTGGCCTTTTGGCAAATTGAGCGCCGGGTCTATCACCGACTGCGCCAGCGAGACTGCTTCCTGTTGCTGCTGCTGGCCACCAGCACCCCCCTGTTGATCAGCATGGGGGCCACTTGGCCTTGGGCCAGCCCCACCATGCTGGCCAATTTGTCTGCCATTGGCCTGCTCAGTGGCAGTTTTTACGGCTCCCTGGTGGGCATGTCTTTGGTGGGGCTGTTGGCGCTGCTGTTGCCCCCCGGTTTGGAGGTGAGTTGGGTTGATGCCTTGATCGTGGCGGCGGGAGGCTTGGTGGCTGCGGCCTGGGCCGGTCGGGCCCGATCGCGCGAAGACTTGGCCCTGTTGGGCGGGGGCGTGGCGATCGCCCAAGGAGGGCTATACCTGGTCATGAACCTAATCAACAGTGCCGCGGCCGAATTTGTTTGGCTGACGGTTCTTGGTTCAGCGGCCCTATGCGGGTTTGCGGGGCTGATTTGGGTGATCATCGCCATTGGCCTCAGTCCCTACCTGGAACATCTGTTTGATTTGGTCACTCCGATTCGCCTGGCGGAGTTGGCGAATCCCAATCGCCCCTTGCTGAAGCAACTGGCGGCGGAAGCGCCGGGCACGTTTCAGCACACCCTGTTTGTGGCGAGTTTAGCGGAGGCGGCGGCTCGATCGCTCGGCTGCAATGTGGAACTGGTGCGGGCCGGCACGCTCTATCACGACATCGGCAAGCTCCATAACCCCCGCGCTTTCATCGAAAACCAAATGGGCGGGCCCAATCTGCACGATCAGCTGGCGGATCCTTGGCTGAGTACGGAAATTGTCCGCAAGCATGTGAGCGAAGGCTTGGTGATGGCGCGGCGGGCCCGGTTGCCCAAGGCCATCCAAGCTTTTATTCCGGAACACCAAGGCACGATGCTGATTGCCTATTTCTATTACCAAGCCAAGCAACAACAGGAACAGCGAGAGCAGCGGGCCAAGACAGCCAATTTCGGGTTAGAGCAAACTTCTGTGGAGCGATCGAGCCGATTCGATCGCGTAGATCGCTTAGACCAAGCCGATCGAGCAGGTCAAGCAAATCCAGCCCACCAACCCGATCGCGCCACAACCACCCTCGAAACAATCCAACAGGACAAGGCCCCCCAAGGGCGATCGCCCTACCAAGCTTGCAATTTAGATCAACGTCCGGTGCTGGAAAGCCATTTTCGGTATCCGGGCCCCATTCCCCAATCGCGGGAAACAGGAATTGTCATGCTGGCGGACTCCTGCGAAGCGGCCCTGCGATCGCTGGAAAATGCCACCTATGAGGAAGCCTTGGCACTGGTGAATCGAATGTTGCGGGCCCGCTGGCAAGACAATCAGCTCGTTTGCTCGGGCCTGAGTCGGGAAGACCTGCGGGTAATTGCGGAAGTATTCGTTACGGTTTGGCAGCAGTTTAACCACAAACGAATTGCCTATCCCAAGGCCGCTTTAAACGTGCCCGATCGGCCAGCGGCAGAACCGGCGGCCAACTCCTGCGCCAAATAGTGCAACTTCAAAATGCAGCAATGCAGAAATGCAGAATTGATTCAACCACCGAACGATCGGGATTGGCTCGCCTTTTTGCAAAAATGTCAGTAACCCACAGCAAATTAATCACTGTTGATTAACCCCAAGGCGATCTCAACATTCGGACTTCGAGAGCGATCGGTTCCTCTGCGGTGGCTGCTGGTGATGCCAGTGGCGATTCAGTTGGTGGGGGCCATTGGGCTAACCAGTTGGCTCGCCTGGCGACATGCCAACTATCTGCTAACCACCAACAGCACCCGCCTGCGCCAAGAAACCAGCCTGCGAATTGGGCAATTCTTGCAGGGAAGTTTGCAAGCCCCGATCCAGGTGGTGCAACTGATGGCCCAGGATTCGGAAACGGGGCGGGTGGATTTTTTGGATCCGAGCGATCGGGAACAGCGCCTGATTGAATATTTCCAAATCTTCAAGGGCACGGTGGACAACGTGGCCTATGGCGGCCAGGATGGGGAATTTGCCGCTGTGCAGTTCACCGACGATCGCAGCGCTCGCCAATTGCAGGTGGCCGGGCGAGCCACGGACGGCAAAATGCTGGGGTTTGATTTGGATCAAAACCGCACACTGACCTCCGTGGCCCAAGTGTTTGATCCGCGCCGCCGGAGTTGGTACAGCGACACCTTCAAAGCCGAGCGTTTGGTTTGGAATTCGGTCTTTCAGCTCCACAGCAACCCGCAAATTTTGGCGCTGCCGGTGAGCCAGCCCGTGCGCGATCGCACTGGGCGCGTCATTGGGGTGGTCACGTCGCGGCTGTATCTGTCAGCGGTGAGCCGGTTTCTGAAAACCCTGCCGATCGGGCGATCGGGCTTGGCTTTTGTGATGGAAACCGATGGGCAGCTCATCGCCACCTCCACCGACACGCCCTTGGTTTGGCCCAATCAGCCCCAACCCAGCCGCATCAAGGCTGATCAATCCCTGCATCCGGTGATTCGGGCCACGGCCCAACATCTAGCAGCTGATCGCATCATCACCGCCCCAACGAATCCCGCAGCCCCGCAAGCCGGAGTTCAGCCCCCTGCCGCTGCCCATCCCCAATCCTTTACCCTGACCGTGAACCATCGCGCCTATTTGGGCCAGGCCACTCGGTTCCAAAACGCGATCGGTCTGCAATGGTGGGTGGTGATTGTGGTGCCTGAAAGCGATTTTTACGCCCCGATCGCCGCTCAGTTGCAAACAACGGTGGTGGCTTGTTTGGTGATGTTGCTGGTGGTGGCGGCGGTGGGGGGATGGCTGACCCAATGGCTGACTCGGCCGCTGCAACACCTGGTCTTGGCGGCGGAGGGTTTGGCCAAAGGGAACTGGCTCGATCGCGCACCCCGATCGCCCATTGCTGAAATCGATCGCCTGGCCAACACCTTCAACGCCATGACGGAGCAGCTCGCCCAATCTTTTCAAACCCTGGCCCACCAAGCCGCCCACGATCCGCTTACGGATTTGCCCAATCGCCACACCCTGCTGCAAGCCATTGACCATCGCCTAGAGCAAATGGAGCAGCAAATAGAACAGCAAATGGCGCAAAATATGGCCCAAAGCATGATCCACCCCATGGGCCCACCGGGGGAACCGCCCTTGGCAACCGGCCTCAACCCTCAGCCCTGGCCAGGGTTAATTGATGCCGGGCCCGGTCACTATAGCGCCATCCTGCATTTGGACTTGGATGATTTCAAGCTGGTGAACGATTCTTTGGGCCATTGGGTGGGCGATCAGTTGCTAACCCTATTGGCCCAGCGGCTGCAAGCCCATTTGCAACCCAATGAGGTGCTGGCTCGGTTTGGGGGCGATGAATTTACGCTGTTTTTGGAAGGATTGGCCAGCTATGACCAAGGGATCGATCGCGCCATTCAACTGCAAACCCTCATTGCCCAACCCTTTGACCTGGGGAGTTTGGAAATTTTTGCGCGCGTCAGCATCGGCATCACCTGGGTGAATCCTCAGTTGGATGCGGAAACCCTGCTGCGTCAGGCAGAAATTGCCCTTTATGCGGCTAAACAGCGGGGCAAAGGCACTTGCGTAGTCTTCCGGCGGGAAATGCATGCCCAGGTGCTCAGTCGGTTCCAGATGGCTTCGGATTTGCAATGGGCGCTGCCTCGACGAGAACTGGTGCTGCACTACCAACCGGTGGTGGCGTTGGAGACCCAAGCGATCCAGGGATTTGAGGCCCTGATGCGCTGGCACCATCCCCAACGTGGGTCGATCGCCCCCACGGAGTTCATCCCGATCGCGGAAGAAACCGGCATCATTGTGGAGTTGGGGCTGTGGGCCCTGCGGGAAGCCTGCCAGCAACTACAGCATTGGCGATCGGCCTATCCCTGGTGTCAAGAGTTGCCCATTTCCGTCAACTGCTCCATTCGTCAACTGACGGGGGCGGACTTTGTGGGGCAAGTGGAGGCCATTTTGCAAGAAACGGGGCTGCCCCCCAATCTCCTGGCTTTGGAAATTACGGAAAGCCTGTTGATGCACCTCTCCCCGGAGTTGCGGGCCACGCTCGATCGCCTGGCGATCCTGGGGGTGCGCTGGGTGATTGATGACTTTGGCACGGGCTACTCGTCCCTCAGCTATTTGCACCAATTGCCACTGTCGGGGCTGAAAATTGATCAGTCATTTATCCATAACCTCGATCGCCAAGAACGACCTCGGGCGATCGTGGCTGCCATTTTGAACCTGGCCGAGCAGTTAGACCTAACCGTCACCGCCGAAGGAGCCGAAACCATCTCCAGCATCAGCACCTTGCAGGGGTTGGGCTGTCGGCAAGTGCAAGGGTTCTTTTTCTGTCCAGCCAGCACCCCCCACACCTTGGAAGCTTGGATGACGAATTGGCAAAGGCGCGTGCGACCGCCCCGGCCGCGGTTAACCATTGTTCGATCGCCCCAGGAGCGATCGGCTCCGGCCACCAACCGCGCCCTGATCGACACCATCGATCGCACCCTAAACTACGCCGCCGAACGCCTTGATCCCCAGGAATTGGATCCCCAAAACCCCTGAGCAGGGGCCGGAGCGATTCATGCTTAGGTGGGCACCCCTCCGGCATTCAGACCCACAATTCTGATCTGATCGGGACTGGCACCGCGCACTAGCCCCAGAGCCAGGCCAGTGCTGCTATCCGTAATCAGCGTGGCCGCGATCGCCTCCACCCGAAAATCCGCCGTCCGAATCATCGATCCTGGCGGAAACGGCCCCTCAGGTGCATGGTCGCGCGAATCGCCAATCACCAAGTAGCGCTGGCTGAGGCGCACATTGGCCGGCAACACACCATCCGCCAACTGGATGCGATCGCCCTCGGCCGCGTTGTAGTCCAGGATGATATCCACCACCAGCTCATCCACGTTGAAAATTGGGTCGGTGGTACGGGGTTGCTCACTCCCGATCGCGCTGTTAGCTGGGGCATCGCCCGGCCGGAGGATGAAGGTATCCGCGCCGCGACCTCCCCAGAGCCGATCGCGCCCCAAGTCCCCTGCGAGGGTATCGTTGCCGGCCTCACCGGTCAGGATATCGGCCCCCTGACCACCCAGCAGCAGATCATCCCCTTCACCGCCATAGAGATAGTCGGCCTGTAAATTGCCAAATAGGGTGTCGTTGCCGGCCCCGCCGCTGAGGTAATCCATCCCTCGCCCACCGATCAGGCGATCGGCCCCGCCGTTGCCTTCCAGATAGTCGCCGCCCCCGTTGCCATAGATGATGTCTGCGGCCTCGCTGCCCTGCACCAAATCATCGCCATTCAGGGCCCGCACACCCCCTGGATAGGCCGTCAGCAGGGACGGAATCCGCACCCGATCGCCCTGTTGCCCATTGGCACTCAGATCAAAAAAACGCGGTCGGGTTCCATCATCGGGCGACAGCGGATCGCGAATCAAGCGAGTATCCGGTAATCCATCGGCAGCAAACAGGCTAAAGAAACTGCCGAATTCGTAATCATTGTCGGCCATGGTCAATGGGGACCAATTCAATGGGGACCAATTAAAGGCGCAACAAATCCGCACCGCTACCGGGTCGAGGTTGCACCGGAGTGGGACGCGGGGTATTGGTGGGGCCGGGGGTAGCGGTGGGCAGCTCACCCCGATTGCCGTTGGGGTCAAACAAAATCACCAGGGTGTTCACCAACCGATCGCGCTGGGCCCGGTTCAAGCGTCGAACGGCCGCCTGGTCCCCATCCAAGGGATTTTCCGTGAGGCGTTCATTGCCGGGATAGCTGGTTTCGGGAATGTATTGATGCAGGCCCAAATAGTCCGCGAGGGTCAGTTTCCAATCCAATCGCGAAAAGGGCGATCGCCCCACTTGGTAAACGTGGTAGCGAATCATGCGGGCTAATAAACTGCTGCCGCGATCGACCTCTCGGGACTCGCGGTTGATGTAGTGATCTTCCCGGGGAATATCCGGCAGCACTTGATAAACCTGCCGCCAAACATCATTGGTGGAAGGAGGCAGTTGGGCGATCGCGGGGCCCCGAAGCATCAGGGCGATCGCCAAACCCAAGGCCACCCAAGCGCCCCACAGGCCGGGCCAACGCCCCGATCGCCGCCCGTTTCCGCTCAACAGAGTCATAAACTGCCGTGCTCGCTTCATGGATTCTGAATCTTGGTTGATCCGGGCGGTCGAGATGACCGCGCTCCGGACGGGCGGGCCGAACCCCCAATTAACGCTCAAAAATAACGTTCCGAACAGAACCAACGTTCAGAAGCGCCATTAGGAGACTGACGAAACTGAGAAACAAACTAAGAAACAAAACAAACTAAGAGACAATGATGTCCGGCTGGGTCAGCTCATCGGACATTTCAATGATGGCGCGAATCACCGGCTTCATGGCAGATTCTTCGCCCGTGTCAAATTCTTCGTAGCGGCGACGCTTCGCCCGGTTGGCCACCTGCACCGTGATTTTGTAGCGATTGGACGATTCGGAAATCAGCGAGGCAGCACGATACATCAAATCCGACGTGTCAAAGGGCTTGTCGAGTTTAGACATGGTTGGCTAGTGAATGGGGCAAATTCAACGAGACGAGGTTGCTGTGGGTTGCGGAAGAAGCAGGGCCGTTGGCAACGGGCCCAACAGGAGCCGCTCAACCGTGGTTGCAGGCAAGCGCCGCAAAATCACGGAGCGGCCGATCGCCTGTACCCAGCCTGTTTAGATTACCAGTTCCCGGGAGGGCGATCGGGGATGGGCCCAGGTGGGCCGGCTCACTGGCCCACCTCCGATTCAGTCCCGTGCCAGTCCGGCTTTAGTCCGTTGCGTCATGGCTCCACCCGCACCGGCATCCCCTCCGTGACCCGATCGAATAAATCCACAATGTCTTCGTTGCGCATCCGCACACAACCGTGGGAAACCGCTTGACCGATCAGCTCCGGATTAGGTGTGCCATGGAAGCCGATCGAGTTGTCACCATTGGTCCAAAACCCAATCCAACGAACCCCCAAGGGATTATCTTTTCCCGCCGGGACGATCGTGCCGTTGAAGGGATGCTGCCAAACGGGATCCACTGTTTTTTGAATGACCTGAAAATGGCCCGTGGGCGTTTCCCAACCATCCCGCCCGATCGCCACGGGATAGCTGCGCACCATCACCGTACCGCGATAGAGATAAACCCGCCGCTCCCCAAGCCGTAACACCAGGGCACTGGAAACGACTGGGACATGGGCTTGATATTGGCCCAAACCGGGCAACGGCGGTTGGGCCGTTTGTACGATCGGGGGCCACAGGCCTGGCCGCTCCAGGGGCGACTCATTGGCGGCTGGGTTAACGGCCTGGACGGGGCGGGGTTGCGGATTGGGGGACGGTTGGGGCCCCTCTGCCCAGGCCGGGCCCCCGGACAGTAAGCCCAGACCCAGGATCGCCAGAAGGGTCAAGGGGCGAGAAGAGTCCCCAAAATGCGGCGGTTGCTGGAACTGCATAGGTTGGGTGTGGATTCAAGGCAGAGAGGCCTAGGGTTCAACCACAACGGTGGTTCCCATTTGCACTTTTTCAAATAGTTCTACAACATGCTCGTTGCGCATCCGCACACAGCCATTGGAGGCGGCCCGCCCGATCGAGTTAACCGTGGGCGTGCCATGAAACCCAATGATGCCGTTGGAGCGCTCCATAAACCCAATCCAGCGTAACCCCAGGGCGCTGTTGGGGCCGGGGTTGGTGACCTGGCCTGTCCAGGGATTGCGCCAAATGGGATTTTTCACCATTTGGAACACGCGATAAGTGCCGGTGGGGGTGGGGGTGGAAGGTTTCCCGATCGCCACCGGGTAGCTGACTTCTACCCGATCGCCCCGATAGACATAAACCCGCCGTTCCCGCAGTCGCAACACCAGTTTCACGGGCAGTTCCGCTGGCGCTGCTGTGGGGCTGGGGGACAAATTGGGGGCTTGGGCTGGGGGTTGAGCCGGAGTTGAGCCGGGAGTTGCGTTCGGGTTGGCTGAGTCGGTGGGGATGTTGGCGGGAACCACCGTTGGAGCGGGTGAGGCGGCTTCCGGGGCCCGCCCGATCGAGTCGTTCAACCCATGGCCCTCAGCAGCGATGGTTGACGGAACAGGATTGGCCAAAACCGGCAGCGGCCCAGCGCTTGCCCAGGAGGCGGCCATCGCCAGGCCCAAGGCCAATCCTCGACGGGTGCGTCGTTGCACCAATTGCCAAGCCCAAGGCAGAGTAGATCGAGTGTGCATAATGCGTTCCTAACACCAAATTTGACCCAATCCGGAAGGGGGTAGGCAGGCTTGCGGTGGATGAACCGAGGCTTGCAAAATCGCTCGCCATTTTAGCGCGGCCTTGGGAGCGGCCTGATCCCGATCGAATCTTGTTGCACCTGCGCTCTCCAATCCTGAAGTGATCGGAAGCGATTTATATCAATGCTGAATTTCAATGCTGAATTTTTCCCCTATGGTCATTAACCGAACAATTTGAGCCACATCGGGATGGCCAGCAAAACCAGCACGGTGGTGAGGGCGATGCTGGTGGCAATCATGGAGCGATCGAGGTCGTATTCTTCCGCCAAAATCAGGCAAGCAAAGGCCGTGGGCATTCCGGACATCAACACCAGCCCCAGGCGTAATTGCGGATCAATCCCAACCACGATCGCCCCCAGTCCCAACAGGGCCGGCACGGCAATGGTTTTGAGCAGGGCCGGCACGGCCGCCACCCGCAAACAGTCCCACCCTTTCAGTTGACTGAGCCGAATGCCCATCAACACAAACGCCGTGGGAATCACCAGCCCCACGGAGCCATGGGACAGGGTTTCGATCCAGGAGGGCAGGGCGATCGGTTGGCTGGCCACCCCAAACCCAAATCCCCAAAGAGAGGGCACGGCGGCCATGGTTTTGACTTGACCCCACAGGCTGCGATCGGCCCCTGTGGAACCAAAGGTGCTGGCCACCCACACCCCGAGTCCATAGGTTCCCATCACGTTTTGGGACACTGCGTAAAACGCTGGAAATCCCGCTGAGCTGGCATCCAAAAACAAAGGGGCGATCGCCAAGCCCACAAAACCCGTGTTCCCCAGCATGGCGGAGAGGATATAGCTCCCTCGGGCGGCGGGTTCTGTCCACCAAGGGACTGTTTCCGGAGCCTTGGCCGGATCGATCGCATCGATCGCGAGGTCTGCCCCACAATCTATTCCACAATCTGCCCCGAAATTTGTCTCCAAATTCGTCACCATCGGGGCCAGGGCGGGCGAGGTGCTGAGGGCGATCGCCGTTGCGAATTTCCCAGAGCCATGCCGCCCCCAAAGGCCCCCCGTCGGGCGATCGGGCGGCATGTCAACACGCAGATCGCGACTCATCAGGTAATGCAGCGAAGCCAAGCTCAGCAAGGCTCCCAACACCACCGCGAGAGCCGCGCCGGCCGGAGCCAGACCCATTTGGCCTGAAAAGTTGGTGTGGCGGGCGAGGGAAAAGACTTCGAGGGGCACACCAACCCAATAGAGCGATCGCCCGACCAGTCGTGGCCAAGAACGGGGTAACCAGGGCCCCAACAAAAGTCCCAACCCTGTCCAAATCAACAGTGGTGTGTAGGCATGTAGAAGTACTTCGGCCATACGGGACTACGCGATCGCCGTAGGCCAGCCCGGTGCAGGGACGGTGATTTGGGTTTAGGGCCCAAGGCCGATCGACCCGCTCAGCAAGCTGGCGTTTAACCATGGGTTAACCCAATCATCGGATCACTTTAACATCACGTAGATACCAGCGCCCGTCCTTGCGTTGAGCTTCGTAGCGCACTCGCAGCACTTCGTTGTAGGAACCGGCGCGATCGGGCTTGCCATTTTTGAACAGTTTGGCCACTTCCCGCACCTCAGCGGTAATTTGACCGCGATCAGGCTGGTCTGGCGTGGCTTTCACATCCTCCAGCTTCACCTGATGTTCGTATTCCCAGTGCAGTTTTTGGTTGAGGGCATCGCGCGATCGGGCCCGCCAGGTGCGCAACATCGGATCTGCCAAAATTTCCGTGAGGCGTTCTCCCTGGTGCTCGCGGCCCATGGCGGCAGCTTTGGCGCTCAGCCAGGTTTGCACCAGTTGTTGGGCGGTTTCCGGGTTGAGGCCAGGGGCCGTGAGGGCAGTTTCCGGGTTGGGGACTGCGGGCGGCGGCGGAATTTCAATCACGGGCCGATCGAGCTGGACGATCGGTTGTTCTCCCTCCAGGTTGGGCCCCCCTTGGAAGGTTTCGCCCAAAGCTTGGAACACGCGCCAAATGAGGAACGAACCAAGACCAATCACCATAATCCCGACCCCGATCGCGATCGGGAGTCGATCGCCGCCTCCACCCCGAGTCCGGGCGGGGCGATCGGAACGCTGACGGCTGCGACTGGGGCGATCGGCCCCACCAGGGGGTAGCGGAGGCGCGGCTCCCACGGTCGATCGCCCGCTGCTGCCCATGTTGCTGGTTCCTGTGTTGGCTCCCGTAGCCCGGCTGAGGGGAATCACGTTGTTGGGCGGCGGCGCGGAACCCGGAGCCGCAAAGTCCGAAAAGGCCCGGGCAACCGCGCCGGAGTCCTGGGCCGTTGGATCATGTTGGGTGGCTTGGGTTCCCAACTGTTCCGGCAAAGGCAGCGGTCGAATGGTGCTGGCAGTGGGTTCGATCGGGTTGGCGGCCGATGGCACAGGGGTAGGCCGTTGCCAGGGAAACTGGGGCATGTCGATCGACCGGCGATCGCCCAATTCGGCCAGGGCCGCCAAGGTGCGGTTCGATCCCCGGTTTGCTGTCATCGGTGTGGCCGCTTTCACGGAAGCGCGATCGGGAACCACTGTCCATTCATTCTCCGGTGGTTCCCCTTCCGGCAAGGCTTCCAGATAGCTTTGCACCGAAGCATCCGCGAAATATTCCTTGAGGGAAACACCCCCTTGCACCAAATCCCGGAAATGGGGAAACACCTCATGGCGTAACCAATGTTCCGTGTAGGCACAGAGGCCCGGCAACAAATCCGGCGCACCGGCCGACTGCTGACGAATCAGGGCGATCGCTTCCTGTTCTTGGCTTTGGCTCAGGTAGCGCGTGGCTTCTTCGGGCCGTCCCAACAGCAATGCACAAACCGCCTGCTCCAAGAACACGTCCTGACGATTGCCCAACCGGCGCAACAGCAAGCTCGCTTGCCGCACAAAGGCCGGCTGTCGTTGCCCAAATCCCCGGGCGATCGCCGCATAGGCCGTCAGGAAGGTGGCCACCGCTGAGGGGCGCTTGGCCTCCGCTTCAAACAGGGCGAGCTGTTCTTCCGTGGTCAAATACACCCGCAGTTGTTGCACAAAACGCAGAAAGTCCTCAACGCCCAAGCCCGATCGGTCATCCCCTTGACCATCAATGCCTTCGCGTTCTTTCAACATACTGCGCAACAACTGCAAGCCCTGGCGATGTTGCACGCTGTTCTCGTCCGGATGGGCCAACAGCTCCAAAATGCGATAGGGCCGCAATTTGTACAAATCCGCCTGAATTTCGCCCCGCAAGCTGGCAAACAGCCCATGGTGCAACAGCAACTCTTGGGCAATCTTGAGGGAGGTGGCGGCCGGTTCCGCCTGGCCTTGGTGCCACTGTTCGCGGCCCAGTTCTAGGTAGGCCAGCACCACGGTCAGCAGAATGTCTGCTAAGGCCAATTGCGGTTCGCCAAATCGGCCCGCCTCGATCGTGCCCGGATTGCTCAGGTGGGGATAGCCCAGCTCCAGCACCAGTTCATATTCCCCCAGCTCCTGAAGCAGCAACAGTGCCCCCACAAACTGGCGCTCATCAAGATCCAGCATGGGGGTTTCGGCGCGATCGGCCGGCGGCTTCGCCCGGCGACGGCCTTGAGCATCCAGCAGCGGCGGAGCCGAACCACCCCCACCGGCCAAAAAGGTTTCATCATAAGCCTGCCGACTGGCGGCCTGACTCAGTTGCCGATAGGCCTCATCGATCAACTGCTGCCGCAGGGTAATGGCGGCCTGGGAATATTCCGGGCGCGGCAGTTGGTCACTCCGCTGGCGATAGGCCTGTTGCAGTTGCGGGGTGGTGGCCTGGATCGGCAAGCCCAAGATTCGGTAATAGTCTAGGGGGATCAGCACAACTGCCACCCTCGCGGTCTAACAACAACAATCAATCGATACCACATTATTTTGCGAACTGACGGCTTTTTGGGGTCTGGACGGAACGGACAAAGGGAGGTTGAACGGTTCTGGTTTGATGGTTTCAGCACAATCGCCTTCAACGCCGGCCCAATCTCGATCGAGCCTCGCAAGATGATCACGATCATTCCCGAGGATTCAGAACAGCTAGGCGTTATTTGGGCTATCCAAGTGGCTGGTCAATCGGCGATCGATCAGACGATTCAGGCGAGCCATCGGTCATCAATCAGGCGATCGACCTTGGACAACAAAACCCTGCATTTCGCTTTTCAATAGTCTAGACAGCGTAAGTCTAGACAGCGTAGCCGTTGATGCCCGTTTCGGGGATATTCTGTTAATTCAAGGCTTCCGGATTCGCTATGGGCAAACGGCACTCGTATGCTAGCCTTTGCGACAAGTATGGGAGATGTAATGGGACCCGTGGACTCGCCACCGTTAAATCTTGCACCGGAGGCCCTCGATAGTTGGGTGATGCGGGTTTTGAACTGGCCAGGCCTGCAAGTGCAAGTGCGCCTAGCGGGAACCCATTTGCACGTGCTTTGCGAAGGGTTGACCTGTCCCGATGCGGCAGTTTTGGAAGCCCGGTTTCGCCAAGGCTTGACCCGATCGCCCCTGCATCAGTTGTCTTGGGAAACCTTGCCCCGGCTGGTGTTGCTCTATGGTCGGCAATTGGGTCAAACCAAGCCGGCCTGGACGCGCTACGTGGTGCTGGAGCCTTCCATGATGGCCACCGCTCCCACCGCAGCCCCAATGCCGACGGTTGCCGATGTGATGCAGGCGGCGGATGCTTCGGAGGAATTTGCGGCCCTGCCGCTGCCAGCGACCTCAACACCCGACGCGCCGCCCATCCAGGCCGCTTGGGCCGGTTTGGCCCAGCGGGCCGCCCAGCAGGTGGGTGAAACCCTGAAGCGATCGGGCATTCAAGCCAAGGTGACGGTCAAAATCACCCCCAGCCCCCGGGTGATTCAGGGAGAGCCGAACGGGGCTACGGGCCATCGCCTTTGGGCCATTTGCCAAGTGGCGGAACCAGTGGATTGGGTTGCCCAGGGGCCGGCCATGGCCCTGGCCTTGCGGGAACTGAACCTAGACGGCTTCCGGGATGGCTATGTGTTGGGCCAGGCCGTTGCGGAACCGGAACCGAATTGGATTTTGCGGGTGAACCTGACGGCTCCTCGCCAAATGTTGTTTGATTGGGCCCGTTGGGGGGATGTGCAGGCCCTCTCGCACTTGCTCGATCGCACCTTGGGCAGTCGTTTGGCCCAATCTGTTTCGGCGGTGTTGGAAGAGTCCACGCTGCATGTGTTCGCGAAACTTCAGGAATCGGCCCTGGCCACGCCCCTGGAGGTGATTAGCACCGTTTCCACCCTGGTGCGGGCGATCGCCCCGCAGGGCATCCATTCCTTGGTGCTCTATGGCTGTCCCGATCGCCCGGAGGCCACGCCCCAGTGGGTGGAATGGATGGATTTGCCAGCGGCCAGCCGATCAGACTTGGCCGAGTCCACCCTCACCCTGGCCCAAAGTGATGATCATGCGGCTCAGGTGTTCTTGCTGGAGCGGCTGATTAATCCGCATTTGGATCAATGGATGGCTTCCGGCGGGCTGCGGGTGCAGCTCTGTCGGCGGGGCGATTTGCTGCATGTGATGTTGGATGGGCCCCGTTGCCCCGAGCAGGCCGCCGTAACGACCGCCGTGGCCAAGCTGATCCATGATCTGCAAGTGCCGGGCCTATCTGGGGTGCGGATCTATGGCCGGGCCGCCGGCAGCAAACAGCCCCAATGGCAATTTGCCGAAGATTTCACCGCCCGCTCTGGCCGTCTCAGTTCCCATGATGCGGTTCCGGATTTTGTGGGCGCGGAGGCAGCCGTGGCCCGGGCGGCCGAAGCCTCCGCCACCGAATCCCATTCCCCCCAAGGCTCCGATCGGGCCCGTTCCCTAGCGGATTCCCCGGCGCATTCCCCAGCGTTCGATCCAGAGCTGGATCAGCCCATTGAGCGGGGATCGTTGCAACCCCTGTCGTTGCCCGGTGCGGGGCGATCGGGCTGGTCTTGGTCTCAGTTTCGGGAACGGGCTTGGTTGGAAGCGCGATCGACCCTCACGGCCACGGGCGTTTGGACCACGGATGCGGAACCGGCCGAGTCAGCCACCGCCCATCCCAACACCCGCACTCGGGTTTGGTATTCCGATCGCCCGGAACCGGCCCCATGGCTCCCTCTCCTCAGCGCCGGGGCGATCGGGTGCAGCCTCGTTGTGGGATTGGATTGGATCGCAGCCCGGCCCGAATGGGCCCTGTCTTCGGCCGCCCAAGCCCGCCGTTCCGCCTCGGCCCTGCTGAATCTTTCCAGCGGCCCGGCCGAAGCGGCGGAGGTGCTCCCGGAACCGCCCCAGTTTCCCAGTTTCAATAGCCCCCAGTTTGATCGGCAACTTCTGCTCTATCAGCAGTTTGTGCTGCGGGAAGGTGTGCCCGATGTCTTGGTGGTGGGCAGTTCCCGGGCCCTGCGCGGCATCGATCCCGCCCGCCTGCGCGATCAGTTGGCTCGTCATGGCCATCCCAAGCTCAAAATCTTTAACTTTGGGATCAATGGGGCCACGGCCAAGGTGGTGCAGGCGATCGTGCAGGGAATTTTGCCGCCGGAGCAATTGCCCAAGCTCATTCTCTGGGCCGATGGCACTCGCGCCTTTAACAGTGGGCGGGCCGATGCCACCTACCAAGCCATGGCCGCCTCACCCGCTTACCGGGCCCTTCAGCAGGGAAAATTTCCGCGCCCTGTCAGCCCGCTGGTCAGTGCTCCGAGCGGGGCCACAGCGCCACCACCGGAACCGCCCGATCGCCCCGGTAGCCTCACCAGCACCCGCGAAGCTCCGGCCCTGCTGCGTCAATCTTGGTTAGGCTCCACCGTCGAAACCATCCCCACCCCCGAAGATGTGGAAGCTTGGTTGCAGGAGCGCACCACGGGACTATCCCAGGTGCATAGCCGTCGTGATAGTCTCAAGGCCACCCTGCGCGATCGGTGGCAAGGGTGGGATCTATTTGCGTTATTGGGTGCTCGCGAGACCCTCCGTCGGGGTCTCAGTCCTGCCCTGCCCGATTTGGTGCAGGGGGCCCGGGCCCACTTGGGGAAAGTGGCAGCCACGGCCGGTGCAGGGCGTGATGGGGTAGTGGATTTACACGGCTTCTTACCCCTGTCTGTCAAGTTTGATCCTGCTACGTACTATCAAACCTACCCACGGGTTCCGGGGGATTTTGATAGCGATTACCGTAGTTTTTCCTTGGGGGGCGAGCAGTTTGATGCGCTAGCGGGAATTCTGCAATATGCCCAACAGCGAGGAGTAAAGGTAGCTTTTGTGAATGTGCCCTTGACGGATGATTATTTAGATCCACCCCGATCGGCCTATGAGCAAAAGTTTCACCAATTCATGAACTCACAGCCGTTGTTGTACCTCAATCTTTCGCGGCTTTGGGTGAATAAGTATGATCGATTTTCGGATCCAAGCCACCTCAATCGCTACGGGGCCCAGGCCCTAACAGATGCGATCGCCCAGCAGAAAACCATCCCTTGGCCAAGCCCCTAGAGGGTGAAACCTCAGGGACTAGAGAGAACTCTCCGGGGTACGATCGCAAATGTTTGTATAACCAATCAATCTCTCCCATGGGAAAAGACCGGTTGGGTGGATGCCCCCAAGCACGATCAAAGCTCCGTTACGGTTGCGCTAGGGTTGGATCCCTTGCGCTTGATTGGCTGAATTCACCGAATTAGCTAAATTAACTAAATTGCTTTGACTGAATTGCTTTGACTGACGGAAAACCGGCGGTGGGGCAATTTCAACCCATCGGTGGCGAATTATTCCTCCTCGGTCTAACAATAAAGTGGGTTGCAAAGGGGCGTTGGGTGGGGAGCTGGCCCTTTGCGGTTAGGCTGAATTCTTGATTTGATTGGTTCCGTTTTGTGTTTGCGCCTCTGCTCCTTTGGGTTGCGCCATCGTCATGACTTTTGCTGGCACTGGCAGTTTTTTGGCATCGTTAACGCGACCCGATCGGGTGGGCTTGCTCACCCAACGGGTTCAGGATCTTCCGGTTGCGGAATTTGTTTGCCTCCTGGACTTCATCACAGCGGAGTTTCAGCAGTTTTTGCGCGCCTTTGATTTGGTCAATAATGCGGCGCTCGAAAGCATCTTGGAGCAAATTCTCGATGCCTTGACCCTCAAAATTGGGCTGATTTTGCAGGCGGAACGCACCACCATTTTTCTGCTGGATCCCGATCGCGCGGAACTCTGGGCCCGGCCCAATGGCGATCAAGTGCCTGAGTCCGATGAAATTCGGATTCCGCTGAACGTGGGCATTACGGGCCGATCGGCTGCCACGGGTGAAGTGGTGAACATGGCCAATGTGCAGCAGGCGGCGGGGTTTGAGCTGGCCTTTGATGGTCTGGGCGATCGCCCCACGGAGGCCTTGCTCTGTATGCCCATCCGCAGCACCGATGGGGCCGTGGTGGCCGTGGTGCAACTGCTGAACAAAACCACTGCGCCGGCCTTTGACCGCGAAGATGAGGCCCGCTTTCGGGAATTTGCAGAATCGATCGGGATCATTCTGGAAAGTTGCCAATCTTTTTATCAGGCGGCTCGCAACCAACGCGGGGTGGCGGCGCTGCTGAAGGTCACCACCCTGTTTGCCCAAACGGGCCTGGAGTTGGATCGGGTTTTGCAGGCGGTGATGGCGGAAGCCCGCGACTTTATGCAGGCGGAATATGGCACGCTGTACCGGCTCGATCGGGACACGGGCCGGCTGCGCACCACCTTTGCAGACGGGCGATCGTTGGAGGTGTCGAGCGATCGGGGTTTGGTGGGCCATGTGGTGCGCAAGGGACAGCCCCTGAACCTGAGCTATGCCCCTTCCCACGAAGATTTTGATGCCCTGCTCGATCGCCCCCATGGCCTGAACACTCGCAATGCCCTCTGCTTGCCGATCTTTGACCCCTCGGGGCAACTGATTGGCGTGAGTCAACTGCTCAACCGCAAACAGGGCAACTTCACCGCTTCCGATGAAGCCTTCATGCGGGCCTTTAACACCCAGGCCGGCATTGCCCTGGAAAACGCCCGTCTCTTTGACAGCGTACTCACGGAACAGCAGTACCAAAAAGACATCCTGCGCAGCCTGTCCAATGGCGTAATTTCCACCGACCTGCAAGGGCGAGTGGTGACAATCAACGAAGCCGCCTTGGAACTGCTGGGTTGTCCGGTACGGCGGGATGGGATGGCGGGCCGCCGCAGCATCCAAACCATTTGGGAACAGCAACTCCTGAAACGGCCCGTGTGGGAAATTATCCCGATCGAGTCCTTGGAAACGCGCTTGAAAGACAGCCTCAGCACTGGCGCACGCCATCGGGTTCCTGAGCAGGCCCTGCGGGTCGGGCGCTACTTCAGCCCCCAAGAGGGAACCGTCTGGGTTGTGCCCCAGGGCAACAATCAAGTGCGGCTATGGAACGATCCGGCCCGCCCGCTGGAGTATCTGAATCCCGATGATATGCAACTGTTCGATCGCAACGTCAACCTAGCCGTGAATCCCCTGACGGATTTGGATGGCAAAGTGCGGGGCGGTTTGGTGGTGTTAGAAGACATCAGCCGCGAACAACGACTCAAAGCCACCATGTCTCGCTACATGACCCCCGAAGTGGCCGAACGGGCCGTGGAACTGGGGGCAGACATGCTGACCGGTGAGCGCAAGGATGTGACGATCCTGTTTTGCGATATCCGGGGCTACACCAGCTTGGCCGAGGCCCTGGATGCCACGGAGGTGGTGGCCCTGCTGAATCAATATTTTGAAACCATGGTGGAGGCCATTTTCGATCGCAAGGGAACGCTCGATAAGTTCATTGGCGATGCGCTGATGGCGGTCTTTGGTGCGCCGTTGCCCCTCGAAGAGGATCACGCCTGGCTAGCGGTGCTGACGGCTTTGGATATGCGCGATCGCCTGAAAGTGTTTAACCGAGCCTTGGTGGCCACTGATCGACCGCCCCTTCGGGTTGGCATCGGCATCAGCTCCGGCGAAGTGATTGTGGGCAACATCGGTTCCCGACGGCGCATGGACTACACCGCGATCGGGGATGCCGTGAACGTCAGCTCCCGCCTGGAAGGGCTAACCAAAGAATATGGCTGTGACATCATCCTCAGCGAAGCCACCTACGAGCGCTGTGCCGATCGGCTCTGGGTGCGCGAACTCGATCGGGTACGGGTGAAAGGCCGCACCAAACCAATTCGCATCTTTGAACTGATTGGCGATCGCGCCCGTCCCCTCTCCTTTGAAGATGAAACCTTCCTGGAGCAATACGAACTGGGCAAAGAAGCCTTTAACCGCTTCCATTTCCACAAAGCCATGGTGCATTTTGCCGCCGCCCAACAACTGCGGCCCCATGATCATTCCGTGAAACTCCATATAGAACGGGCAACCCAGTATCTGGATTGCCCGCCCCCGGAATATTGGGATGGGGTGTTTAATACGCCGGGAGTTTGACGCTCTCATCCACCCAAAGCCAATGATTTCAAGGGCTTTCAGGAATTTAACCCCTCCACTTTCCTGTCGTAACTTGTGGATATTTGGGGATATCCTGATGCTGATTGAGCATTTTTTGAGCATCATGGCGACGAAAGGCAGTGTGACAGTTTGGGAACAGCGCGGCCGGTTGCATCTAAGGTTTCGCCACCAGGGCAAGCAACACCGTCCGGCGTTGGGGTTAGGGAATACCCCGGTTGATTGGGCGGTGGCCAGATCGATTGCAGCCAGGATCGAAGGGGATTTGAAGACGGGAAATTTTGACCCCACATTGGCAAAATACGGGATTGGATTGCAGCACTCGGGTGGGGTGTTGACGGCCCGGGCCCTAATCGAGCGATATTGCAAATCACAGAAGGATCGACTTGACCCAGGTAGCCTCAAAAAGTACCAGGCAATCTTGGCTGATTTGGATCGGGCGGGGTTGGCTGAAACAGACAGCAGACAACTCACTCGGGATGACGGTGCGAAGCTGATTCGGTCAATGGGCGGTCGACTGGCTTTGATTACGGTACGCCACCGGATTGAATCGCTGGCCACTGTTTGGCGCTGGGGAGTTGAACAGGGTTTGGTGGGATCCGTCCCTTGGGTGGTCAAAGATGTGAGGGGGATTGCACCGCAACCGCCCAAGCCGTTCAGCCTAGAAGAGATTCGCTTAATCGCTAATTGGCTTGATGAGCATCAAAGCCCCGCCGCTGGATTTTTCCGGTTTCAGATTGGGACGGGTTGCCGCACAGGGGAAGTGATTGGGCTGCTGTGGCGGCATGTTTCCGATGATTGCCGACAGGTTTGGATCGGAGAAGCGGTCGTGGGACGGGTGCGAAAATCTGTGAAAAATCGCAAGCCCCGATTAATTACGTTGCCGCCATCCCTTCAGAAGTGGTTAGCAGAATATCGGAAGGCTCGCGGCAAAATTGACCCGGTTTTCCCCGATCCGCAAGGGAGAGCCTGGACGGCCAGCCAACTAAATTGGTATTGGCGCAAACCGTTCACAGCATTGGACATTCCCTACCGCCGTCCTTACGTGACTCGGAAAACATTAATTTCCCACCTACTTCAGCACGGAAAAAGCCCCGTGGAAATTGCCAATTCCATGGGGCATTCAGTGAAAACGCTCTTTACCTATTACGCCGATTTAGTTGGCAATCCTGAGCTAATCGACTTGCTTGATTGATAGGCCAGCACCCAAGCCTGATGGGCATTTGGGTCGTGATTTCTCCAGTGATTGAGAGCGGTTAAGTTGTATTCAGCCGCCGCTGTCCTACTCACCCCAGCCCGCCAATGAACCCCTTCAATCCAGCCCTTGTAAATTGGAGAATTTGGGTTGCGCCATCGTGCCAAGGTTTCGGGTCGGGCGTTCAGAAGGTCGGCGGCGACGTATTTATCAACCCATTTTGCGGCCGTAGACGACGGAAAGGACTTCAGCATAGATTGCGTGGGCGGTTTCGCGTTCGTAGTAATCGAAAAAATTGTCGAAATCTTGGCAGATTGCACCCGCTAACTTCACGGCATTTTCTGACGGATTGCCAGACACTCCGTAGCCAATTTTTGTAACCAGAATTGACCCGCTCGCTTCCGAGAGATTAATGCATTGCCCGTAGATTTTTACCCTCATGATTCACCCCTAAAAAAGTCTTCGAGAATCTTGGCTGATTCGAGTACCCGATCATCGTCGGTTAGGCGAGATGCCACCGCCAATCCGTCACGGGCGCACTCTAGCAATCGCGCATAGCTAACTCGAATCGAGTCGGATTTGTTGAGCGCAAACGTCAGCTCATCAATGCGTTTTTGAAGGTCGGCAATTTCGCGGTCTCGAACAATGGAATGCATGGCACTATTGGGTGAAATGGATGAAGACAGGAAGGGAATAGACGGGAGGGCTACGAGATTGCATCAGACTCCTTTCGGCGTTCTCCAATTTCGCCACGGTAATACGAATAAACTCTCTCGTCTTCATCCCAAAACTCTTCGATGTTTTCGCGGAAATACCGATAGCATTCAGGACAAAGAACGTCCTCAGAGAAGCCGCCGTCTCCGATTCCACTCATCTTGAAAAGCTCGCTACCGACAGGTAGGCGGATTCCGCAACCGTCGCAACGCCAGTCCTTTCGACAGGACTTGATGTGCTTATCAGGGAAGCTCCACATTTACGCCACCGCCGAAACATCAATAGTCTGATACTGAGGGGAGCCGACCGCGAATTTTGATTGCAGCTCTTTCTCTTCAAGCTTGGCTTTAAAATGCTTCTCCCAGCCGTGCTTATACCCGAGAACCCGGCGCAATAACCCACACTCTTCAAGGGATGCATCAGGGAAAAATTCTTCAAAGCGGTAGGCAACCCACATCCTCTTGTACCCACGCTTGTTGCAGGTTCCCACCCATGATGCGAGGGATAGCGCAATCCTTGCACCCCGATCCGTGGACACATCGACAAACTTGAGAATCCCCAAATCTAATTCAGCCTGGACAAATTCATCGCGCACTTTTTCTTCGCGCTCTTTGCGTTCTCGCTTTTCCTTTGCCTCAAAGGTTTCGATACCCTTGAGTGTCCAGATTCGCTCCTGTTCAGGGAGTCCGTGATTTAGCCAGTTTTCGGTATGGTCAATCAAGATTGAATCAACCTTGTCCGGGTGCAATCGCATTGCCCGTCCAATAATCTGCAACCACAGGGCAAGGCTCACGGTTGGGCGTAGACATTGGATTGCTTCCACAATGGGAATATCGGTTCCTTCCGTGAGAACCCCAACATTAATTAACACGGGATAGGCGCGTTTCGTGAATCGAGAAATCATATTTTCCCGATCTTTTTCGCCCGTCTTTCCTGTTAGCAATTCCGCCCCAATTCCCGCATCACGGTATTCCTTCAGGACGCTTTCGCCTGATTCGATTGAGGGCACAAATACGAGGGTTGACTTCCCATTGGCGTACTCTTGCCAGGTCGGGACTACTTCCCCCAAAACCTTATCGACGCGCTCAGTCAACTCGCCTTCTAAGTAGTCGCCACCTTTGCGAGACCTGGCTCCCTTCATGTCAATCCGAGCGGACGGATCAGGAGCCAGTACCCGAACGGGACACAGATAGCCCCGTGCCAGCATTTCCGCAACGGACGGGCCGCAAACCAGCACATCGAAAAGGTCATCGAACCCACTGCCATCAGTGCGGCATGGGGTGGCCGTGACTCCCAAGACAAAGGCGCTGGGGTAATGGCTCAAAATATCCCGGTACGTTTTGGCGCTGGCGTGATGCGCTTCATCAATAATGACCAACCCGGCCGCGGGCTTAGCCCGCTTGGCCAAGGTCTGAACCGAGGCCACTTGCACCGGGGCTAACGGGCTTGGGTGGATGCCTGACTTGATCATCCCGACCCCAACACGGCGGCCAAGAGCGTCAAAGATTTTGCCGTGAGCCTGACGGATTAGTTCAGTCCGGTGGGCCAGAACCAACACGCCCTCACCCCGACTAACGAATTCGTTCACGATGCCTGCGAAGAGGATCGTCTTACCCCCGGCTGTGGGGAGTTGGGCCATTACGCGGCGGTGTTGCTCCCATGAGCGATAGATGCCCGTGATCAGAGCTTTCTGGTAATCCCGCAGCTCAAACGCTTGGGGGCGGATGGCGACCGGGATTGACGAGGCAGCGTTCAGGGGTTGCCAGCGGTTGGCGACCGTCTCGACTTGGGGGGTAAAAAGCAATCCGGTCATCACAGTGCCACCCCCGTCAAGTCGAAATTGGCTACCAACAATTCGGATCCCTTGGATCGTGAGCCGCTGATGCCACCTGCCATCCCGTAGGTTTTGACCCAAGGGCGTTGATAAAAATCGGCAAACAGCGTCCGGGTTTGATCGGTGTTTTCAACCGTCATCAGCCATCGGCACGGCACACGATCAAGATGGGTGCGTAGCTGCTCATGGCGATAGGCCGTATGCAGCTCACCACGGAATCCATAGAGTCTGGACTTGGCCGCATTTTCATAGGGCGGGTCGAGGAATAGCGCGTCCCGTGCCGTCAGGTGAGGCAACACATCCGCATAGTCCTGCTGGCTAGCGTTAAACCGGGCCCGGTCAACGTGGATCGCACCCAAAGCAGAACGCAGCCGATTGATTGCGTTTTGGTTGAACCGGGATCCGTCAGACGGGCCGGCCCCATCGATCACACCACCAACGGTTAGACGGTTCCGAACCCAAAGGCGGGCCCCTTCAATAACCGGGTCTGACTCTGGGCGTTCCAGCGCGGATAAGATCGCCGCCACCGGAACCCCTGAATCGAGCTGGCGCAACCAATACTCACAGAGGGACAGCAGTTGAACGTGATTGGATACGGCAGAGACCCAAAACGGGCCCGTGTGGAGATCGTTGATCCAAACCCTTCCACCACCCGAAAAAGCAGCCAGGGATAGAGAGCCACCACCGCCAAACAGGTCAACGAAATAGCCGGAGGGGATGCCCAGGATTTTGACCAGATTCCCCGCCTCGCGGGATTTTCCGCCTGGATATCGAAAGATGGGCTTGAGGATTGAGAATGTCGCCATGGTGATGAGGTTTTATAGTTCAAGTATTGTCAGATTAACAGTCAGAGTATGAAGCGTCAATACTCTGACTACAAAATCACTCATCAGCGAAAGGCACTACGCATCCCCTTGCTACCCAGGTCTGAACACCTGAAGAGGATTGAACGCAGGCAAACGATAGATCGGGAGACCACGCGATCAAGGTCTGATAAAGCCTTGCTCCCTGGATCACGGCCACCACGGGGCTGTTGAGGGGGATGGGGAAAATGGATTGAGGTTCAGGCGTGACGGGTTCAGATTGAACGGATTCAGCCGCAACGGGTTCAGTCGTGACGGGTTCAGACTCTTCGGTTTCGGTGCTTTGGTTGGGTGCGCTCAACTCAACGTCTGAGGCGAGAGACTTGGCCAGTTCGAGGGGAAGTAGGACACAACGCCCCGGAACCGTGCCCACCTTGACCGTGGCATCACCGTCCTGAGTTTTGCGACGGTAGTGGAGAGATGCGTCGCGGGATTCATGGAAGCGAGCCGTCCCGCGCCGTGAGCCACCGGCTTGCTCAATCGCCTGGGTGATGGTTTCCCGGCTGTAAACCGGGTTGAAGCGATCCTCGATCTCGGGCCAGACCGATGCCATATTCACGGCCAACCATTTTTGGCCATCCTTAGTGGTGTGGGGTGTGGCATTCCAACGGCCAACCCGGTCATTGGACTTCAGGGCTGATAGTTGGGAGATGAACAGTCGCAACGGGTCGCCTGCTTTGTCAGCATCGTTATAGAGGGGGATGAGGGTGTTGTCGATGTAGGCATCGATAACTAACTCATCAGCCCCACCCAAGCGGCATAAAGCTTTGGCGTACCAGCCCACCAGGGCCAGGTTATGGGCAACCCGAGAGTGAGCGTCGGGCAACTTACCCCGCAAAGTGTTCGCGTATTCGGAGATTGCGGCTTTCGGGTAGCCAAGAGCGATAATTTGCCCCAATCCGCCGGATGCACCGATTAGGGCTTCGCGCATCGCATCCCATCCATCACCATTGACCGGCTCTTTCGGAAAGGGAACCTGAAGGATCCGGCTCAACGCGGCGGGGTGCGATTCACCGATGGCGTGATTGGACGTGGCCATGATTGGTGAGTGTGGCTTCTGGGTCTTGCCCGTGACGGATCGGGTCAGTGCGTTAAACCAGCCTTTCAGCAGTTCGTCAACATTCGGATCATTCCGATCCGGGTCATCTAGGCAGAAGGCCAACCCGTGGCGGCGGTCGCCTTCGGTGTAAATCTGGGGAACCGAGGCCCTGGCAATCATGCCGCAATCCTGCTGTCCTACCAGGGCCAACGCAGCCTCAGCAGTCACGGACTTGGAAACACCAGCCGACCCAATCGCGTTCAGGATCGGAAAAAATCCTTCCTGCTCTTGAATCGTGTCGAAATGCACCCCGGCGGCTACGAACCCACCCAAGAACAGGGCTTGGGCGAATCCTGTAGGGCCAAAGTAGCCAGCCAGTCCATTGATCCAGTCAGGGATGGCGGTGTCAGACGGCTTGGCAATGGACGGCTCTTTGAGGGAAGTGGTCTCACCCGCCTCGTTTAACCGAAACTCATTCGTATAAACCCATTTCGAGCGCTCACGGAATTGGCCATCAACGGTGTATTCGATGCCACCCGGAAAGACCCAAGACCCATCGGACTGGCGACCGATACCGCTCACCATTCGATAGAGCTGGCCGCCGCGCTCCCGATACTCAATCTGACGGTTAGCGAGTAGACCTTGCCACTCTTGGGTGGTCAAGGTAGACGCGAACCAGCGGCCCGCGCCGCGAGTCAGTGTGGCGTAAATCGACCGGGCATCGTTCGAGGATTCGGCGGGCAAGGTCACGACCCGGCTCACATCCTCGCCTTCACGCTGAAATCGAAGCCGCAACCCCGCACCGTACTGGCCAGGGTCGGCTTCGATTTCAGCCTCAACCTGAAAGTCAAAGTTGGCATTGGGGCGAAACCGCTTGGGTGGTTCCATCCCTTCTGCCCACTCGCCGGCCGCCTTCATCCGAGCGAGTTCGGTTTTGTCCACAACCCACCGGCCCAATTGGCCCTGATGGGAGATAGGCGCATCCCATAAAAGCGACTTGCCCTTGACGGGATCAGCCTCATCCGAAACGGCGGTGTATTGCTCCCAAGTCAGGATGGGAGCCTTTAAAAATTCATCAATCCCGACCTCGTCAGGGTCGTCGCCACTGACCTTGGCAAATTGGCCCCACCACCGAACCGTCAACGCCCGGCCGTGGGAAGCCAGCAGGTCAGCCAACTTGCTCATCTGCCGTGAAACGTGGGGATTTTTGATCGCGCCTGAATCAGGGGAGAGGGTGATGGTCGCATTAGCAGGCAAGTGCTGCAACAGATTGACCCATTGAGTTTCGGCAGAGGCCCAATTGGAGCCACCCGCGCCGATTACCAGCCAATCGATTTTGCCTTCAGCCCAAACCCGCTGGGCAATGGTCGCTGATTTGAGCGCCCCTTCGGAGACTTCCACATGGGTGATCGCGTTCCCCTCGGTCTCAGGATGCCGCCATAAAAATAGGGGTAATTCGCCGCCAAACTCTTTCAGTCCGGCGTTTTCGTTGCGGGAAATCCACACATACTTACGGCCCTCAACGGATTCGTCGGGCTTGACCTGAAACCCTGCAATCTTGCCCTTGACCACAGCACTGATCGCCAATCCATCGTTGCCGGTGGCACGGTTGCGGCCAAAACCAGCCAGGTTCTTGGGGTGATTCTGATAAGGCGTTCCCACCTTCCAAGACCGGAGCCACCCAAGGGACTCAAAATAATCCACCATCGCCTCAGACCAGCCGCGCCGAATCAGTTCGGAACGATGGGCAGTGGTCAGCGCTTGAGCGGATAGAAGCTTGGGGCTGAAGTAGACCTTGTGCCGATCGGCTAACGGAACCAATGAATCGAGATGGGCCCGCGTTGCGGCTTCCCGTTCCGCCTGCATCCGAGCGATTTCTTCCGGGTCGCGCTGGGATGGCTTTGAATCCCACTGGTTAAGGAAAATTTGAAACCCGTGGGAATCCTCGCCAACATGCCCCCAACCGGACGGGGCTTGAGCGTTCCCACGGCAGTGAACTTGACGGCGGCCATCATTGCGGTCGGTAGCCTCACGGCACTCGGATGTTGCACCGCAGATCGGGCAAGGGGTTGTACGGGTGAAAACTTTGAAAGTAGCAGTCGCCATGGTTGTGTCCCTCTCTAGATGGATGCGATGAAGTGAGCGAAATCAACGGAGGCGACCCGATCCGAGAGAGTGCCGGAATCGGAAGAGTGCCACACACGATCCGCGATCCAAAGAGAGGGAGTCTTACCCTCGGCGGCGGCTCTTTTTTTGAGCCGTCCCCAAGTACGAGAGTCCGAAATCAACCGCTTTTGCAGCGCTGCTAGACAGGTAACAGGAAGCATAGGACAATAAAACCGCTATACTGGTCTTGCCGTTATCTTATCAAAACTTGTTAGGGAACGGCAAGCTTTTCTTTAAAAATCAGGGGAAACGTAATGACGGATTACGATTCAAGGTTTTGGGACGCGATGGACTACCTACTTGAGGTCTATGGCAATCAAGTAGGTGCTGCTGAGGCCATGAGAATCAATCGCGCGTCGTTTTATCAAATTCGCAAAGGCGAAACGGCTCCGACCTCTCGCCATGCGGCCTTGCTGGCCGTGGCATTAGACCTGCCGGTGGATTTGATCGACACTTATTTGGCCGGACGGTTATCGCTCGATGACATCAAAAACGCCCATGGGCGCATCGTCGAGACGCTGGTGAGTCAGATCCGGTCTCTCCCCTTTGATCAACAGCTCAGAATTATTCATGAAGTCACCAGAACTCAAAACGAGTCATAATAGATATTTGTGGCTAGAGTCGAAGGCATCATGCTCACGAAAGAGAGAGAGAACGAACCGATTGACTGGCCCCCCGATCAAGTGGCGAAATTGAGAGACTTGATCGCGTGGCTCGCTACCCGCCCACCCTCTGATCTGTTCCGAGCGATTTACGAGCTGTCGAAAGTGCATCTCCCCTGATTTTTCCCGCCGGCCTTGCGCCGGTTTTTTTATGCCAGGGACACTGCCGTGGCCGCACTGATAGATGAATTTACTGGCGACCAGTGGACAACCGCATAGACCGAATCAACCGGGATATCGGCCCGGTCAATCGAACCCAGGATTTCCACCCGATCAAGGGAAATCCTGGGTTCAAAGTTTCGGAGCGCGTTCACGCATTCCCTCACCAGCAACAACCGCACTTCTGCCAACGGGCGGTCAATCAGTCGGTAAATATCCGTCGCGAACTCGGGACGCAACGGGTCACTCCCTTTGGGCGTGGTCAGGATGATTCGGATGCTTTGGGCTAACTCATCCAAATCCGTCAGGACTTGGCCAAGGGTGTCGCCTTGGTTGGTGGCATTGCCCAACCGCTGCAACCGAGCCGATTGGTATTGGGCGGTAATCGCAGGGTAGGGCGTGGATGGCGTGGCGATGATCGGCATGGGGTGACGGATGAGCCAACCCCCTCACCATCGCACCAGTCCCAATGGGGTGACGGTTAACGACGATGGCCGCTAATTTTTGCCGCCCAACAGGGGTGTATCAACGGAGTGGCGGTACTTTCAGCTTTTTATAGCCATCGACAATGCAGGGCAACAGGCGACAGGTACAGTCTCAAGCCCTTACCCCACAAGACTTTTGGGTTTCGTTCAAGAGTCTGTAACCACTTGAGGGTCGATTTGGCTCATCAGCAAAATTTCCAAAATTTTAGGCAGGTGTCGCTGAAACTCTTGCCCTACATACATTCCAGCCCCTACCTTTCCATGGGGTCATAGGCAGATGCCAAAATTTTAGGCAGATAAGACAAACTGATAATCCTGAAAGGTTTTGCTTATCTGCCTAAAATTTCAAGCCCTATTCCAGATTCTTAGGAAGGGTAGAGGCTGAAATGCCCACCCAATAAGGAATACAGAGACACCTGCCCAAAATTCCAAAAAAATCCCTTTATACGCATTTCCTTCTTTTAGTGGTTACAGATATATATAGGGGCACTGAAAGGTATGTGGGGTAAGGGTTTCAGAGCGTATCCAATGGTTGTTAATGGGTGGCGATGGGTGGCTATGAGAGCCTAGAATCCTTATGGGATGGTGGATACACCCTTGTTTACCCCTCTGCCTCGAACGGATTTATGAGGGTTTGGGGTCGGGTTAACCCTGATGATTCGGTCTTGGGTGGCAGAGTAGGGGGGTGATGACCTCGGTATTACCGACATCGCCCCTCGGTATTACCTGCAAATCTCGCAGGGTCTGGCCACAAAAAAGCCAGCCCGTGATGAGCTGGCCTGTGCCTGTCGATTGTGGGGTTTAGTACGGGAAGAACAGCGCCTCTCGAATGTCGTGAATTACCCGCCCAACGTTGAAGTCATGAGCATCGGGGTTGAATCGGATGAATGAGCAGTGCAGCGCTTCGGTGATTTCCCGCTGACGAACCGCATCCGCGCGGTGCTTGCCCCGGTGTCCGTTTTCGTCGCACTCCACAGCCACCCGACCGCGCGGGAAATACAGATCAATCCGGTAGGAGAGGATGGGGAATTGGTGAATGGGCGTTTGATCGGCTAGCGCGGCCGCGATGATGCGAATGCACTCAGCTTCCTTGGGTGGGGCATAAGCCACGTCGATCCCAAGCGCATAGGCAAGGTCTTGGGCTTTGGGGCTGCGGCTGGTGGTGATCAGCTTCTTGAGTCCGGCGGTGTTGATGACATTGGTTTTTTGAGGGCCCCCCGCAATGCCAGCAACGCGCTCTTTGCCCTTCATCCATTTCTCTAGTCGAGACAAGGACTGAGACGTGTTGTCCAGCCCTAGAGCCGCACACACATCTTTAGCAACGAACCAAGTCCCATCGGGCGCGTCAATTGCCCGGATTTCTCGACAACCGAAAGGTATAGTAAACATGGTTCACGCCCCTCCTACGGGCTGAATCATTGCCGCTTGGGAACTTCCGATTCCTAGGCGGCTTCGCTTTTAAATAATACGTCAGCTCACAAGCGAAACCGGACGCACGGTTAACCCGCGCGATCCATCCCCCGATGGCACGATGGGAGCATCACCCCACCCCCACCCCCATGACCCGATACCGCACCTACACCACCCGAGACGGTGATCGGCTTGACCTAATCGCCCATGCGGCCTATGGGTCATCCGATCGGCTTCATGTGTTGGCGCGGGCCAACCCGTCGCTGCTGCCATTGCCCCCGGCGATCCTTCCAAGGGGACTGACCCTGATCATCCCTGAGTTACCCGAACCCGAACCCGTAACGACTTCGATCAAACCGCCATGGCTGTAGACTCCCTAGCCCCCAAAGTCTGGTTCAAGCTGGTGATGCAAGGCCGCGACATCACCGAAGACATTGCAGCGCTATGCACCCGCCTGGAAGTCAGCGCATCGGTAGAAGGTGAGTCAGACACGCTAGACGTTGACCTCTACGACCCGGACGCATGGTTGGTGGCGGGGCGATTCCTGAATGATTGGTTCCCGCCCTTGGGTGCTTCCCTGGAGTGCTCCATTGGCTACGAGGGCGGAGGCTCCCTGCCGGTCACGCGGTACGAGTTGGATGAGCCGACTGGCACGATATCGGCCACATCAGGGGAGTCCTTAAGGCTGTCCTGCAAATCCACGCCGATCACCCAACCGGCCAATACCAAAGGATCGAAGGAATACGAAAAGACCACGCTCGACAAAATTGCCGCTGACGTGGCCAAGCGCACGGGATTGGAGCTGAAAGGCAAGGTCAAGCCCGTGGTGATTGATCGGGTATCGCAGAAGGATGAAACGCCCCTGGAATTTCTGAAACGGATTTCAGAGAAGCATGGGCTGATCATGAAGGTTCAGGACGCGAAATTCATTGTCTTCTGGGATTTGGAGGATCTGGATTCCCAGCCGGCCGCATTCACCCTTAACCGATCCGAGTTGACCAACGCCACTTGGAAACGCACCAGCACTGAGAAATACGATTCAGCAGAGTTGACCTACACCGACCCGCAATCGGGCAAGACATTCAGGGCGACGGTGAAAGCGTCTGAGGTGAGCGGGGAGAAATCGGAGCCGTCTGAGGGGGATACGGCCAAGCCCGACAAGTCCAAACCGCCTGAAGGGGAGAAGAAGACCGCCAACGTACTCAAAATTTCGGAGCCGGTCGGGTCTGATGATGAGGCCAAGCGGGTCGCGAAGGAAAAACTACGGCGGGCCAATGCCAATGAAGTCGAGTGGCAAATTGACGTGATTGGCGATCCTCGGATTCAGGCGGGTGTGATGTTTGAGTTGTTGGGTGTTGGCAGGTTGTCGGGCAACTACCTGATCCAGGAATGCCGCCATTCAGTTGAGGGGCGTTCGGGATGGAAGACTAACTTTCGATGCGAGCGACGGTTGGGGTCAGGGGCCAAGCCGTTGGATGCTGGACGGTTCGATACGGATGGGTAATGAATGGCACGGGATGGAATCGAACCATCGCCTTGCGGCCCTACCCTAAAGTTGTTCACTATACGGGGCTATGGGTCTCACGAGCTACCTGGCTGCTCTACCGTGCTGTTGACATGATAGCCCAAAGCAGAACCGCGTCCCACTGGAGAGAGCGGGACGCGGTTCGGAATATTTAACGCCTAACGGCAATCTGAGGGATGGATGCGATAACGCCTTACGGGTGCTGTGCAACCCCCGCCAAGGGGTACAGCTAAGATGGTGGCATCCCCTACCCGATCTGTCAAGTGCCTAAGACCAAAACCCAGCAGAGAGCAGCCAGTCCTGAAGCCGGTCGCACCACACTGGCCTATGGCGTGGTGAGTGAGATCGACCCCAAACTTTGCCGTGTGCGGATCACCCAAGCCGATAGAGATGGTGTCGTTTCGCCCTGGCTGCCATGCCTCGTGACTGGACAGGGGGCCGACCGTCGCCAATCATACGCGCTGCCATCGATCGGCACATTCGGAGCGGCCGCTATCGATGAAGCGGGTGAGCGTGGTGTCTGGTTGGGTGCGCTCTGGACTGAGGCAGAGCCGCCGCCACAGGAGCCGGACGCGATCAAGCCGACAGGGGATAAGACCGATGGGCACAAACATTACGTGGTGTTCCCCGATGGATCAGCCGTGGTCTACGATTCCGAGTCACACCACCTGTCCCTGACGGTCAAGGGCGATGGCGCTCACGTGTCGATCCGGTCTGAGGGGACGGTGATGATCGCTGGGGAGAACGTGACCATCAGGGCCCCACGCATCGACTTCAACCCATCGGAGCCATCCGCCGCCGAAGCCCGTGATGAGCAAATCGATTGGGGATAGGCAACAAAAATCCCGCACAGGGCGGGATCCAAGAAATCAATTCCATGACCTTTTAATTATATGAGGATGAACCGCAAATGCCCCGTGTCGTGAGAGAGACTGACCTTTGCACCGGGCACGGATGCTGGCCGCCACGGCCGCCCGCGTCATGGTCTGAGGATGTGTTCGCTGAGGGGTTGGGCGCGGTGCGTGTGGAAGATGGGTGGGCTGTTCACTGTTGCACCGATTGCCACTCAGGAACCCAGGCAAACGGAAGCCCGACCGTGTTCGTGAACGGCCGGGCTTGGGCAAGGATTGGCGATTCGATCAGTTGCGGGTCTCGGAATCGGGATGGCTCACCATCGGTTTGGGCGGATTAGATGAGATGCGTTCCATCCTCCCAATTCTCAGCAATCTCGATCACGGCCGCATAATGCCAGCCCGTGATCGCGTGTTCTTTCATGCAGCAAACCACCCAACGAACCAATTCGGGGAAGCTGGCCCCATCCCGATTGATTGATCGACAACCGGCATAGTCGTAGGCGAATTGACGATCCCCCCATGGGACAAAATCTTGGTTTTGAAGTCCATGGACATTGGCATAAACCCAGCCCCAAAAAAGATTGATCAGGGTCATGATTCCACTCCATCGTCTTCAAGGTTTGCCATCCATGACCAGCCAAGCATCGCATGATCAATCAGCCGCCAATATGCCCAGCGGACGGATTGGAAGAATCCGATTTGGTAATTGTCAAAAAATACTTCGCGTGACTGATCGTAAACCCCTTCGATTTCACCCCAAGGAACCAAGTCTTGATTTTGAGGGCCGCGCATATTTGCGATCACCCAACCGGCAATCAATTCAATCAACATCACAACTCACCTCGTATTTCATTCCAGTTGATCTCATCTCGCGAATTGTGCCGTTGTCGCATTTGACAACGCAATATTTAGACGTTCCAGCTCCGTCAATGATGGACAGCAAAACACCTTTCCACTGGTCAAAATATTGAGCGCCGTGTTGATTGGTTAGCCAGATTCTTTCGGCTTCCGAAAAAGCTCGAAAAACACGGGATCCAATCTTTGGGTTTTTCGGGTCTACCCGGCGAGGATCGGACTTCGGAATCACATCAATTCCCCTCGCGTCAGCGCCGTATACTTTGGCCCGGGATAAGGGATTGACAACTGCTGGGCGAATCCATTCCTTGTATTTCATCACAGACCCCCAAAGGTCATTGACGCTCGCAATCCGTTCGCAAGCTTTTGGATTTCATCTGCCGATTTCAGCGCGGCCGCCCGCGATTCAGCAGCTATTTTGGGGTCTTGACAAACGCGACGGATAAACCTCACGGCGAACTCGATTTGATCCAAATCAATGTCGATTTCATTCATGGGAGTCACCCCCTTTTCGGAGCGCCTGGATTGCGTAGCTGTCTAACCGCTCACGGAATTGCTCGAACATCAACCGAATCGAGCCGTGTTTCATCATCACAACCATCGCGGGCTGGTCGGGCAGAATTAGCACAATTTGCGCCCGGTCAATAGCCAACCCGTAGGTGTGTTCGAGAGCGCGGGCGTATGCGGCCAACTGCATCAGGTAGTCGGTGCGTCGCTCCAGGTCAGACGTGACCCGCGAGCGATGCCCCTGGATTTTGCGAATCAGCCTGGCCGCGGCCGCCGCTGACAGGACGTGATCGCGCTCTTGCTGTCGAGCTTCTGCAATCCGATTGTCCCAATTCTGGATTTCATCCAGATACTCATCAACCGACCCGTGCAAAAACGGCTTGGTTGTGGTTTTCCAGTCAAGCAGGGTTAGCTCACCATCCACCAGGGCCAGGCAGTCAGCGCGGCCCGCGTATCCGTCAGGGTGGTAGCAGCAAATCTCGGATGCCACATGGGTGATGCCTTTCAGGATGGGCAACACTGATTCATAGAACCCCCAAAGGGATTGGGGCAATTGTGCGGGTTCACCTTTCAACAGGGCCTCGATGGCGCTGTGAACCATTGTGCCCCGTTCGGCGGGATCGATGCCCGACCGCTTGGACTTGGCCCACTTTGCCAACTTCATCCGAGTCTCTTCCGAAGCGGTCTCGCGCAGGATGGTCGTGACCGATGGCAATGCACCCATGGGGGTGAGGTAAGGTTGCCCCTTGCCACCTGAAAACTCAAGGGGTGTGATCTTGGGGATTGCGAGGGTAGTCATGATTAATCCGTGCAATGACAGGGCTTGTGGTCGAAAACGTCTAGAAGTGCCTGAGAGATGATGTCTTGCAATGAGTGTTTGCCAAATCGGTTGCCAGTCACTCGCTCCATATCAAGCCACCACTGAAGATTTGCAGGCTCCAATTCCGCCTGGCGCTGCTGCTCGATTGGGCGATGATGGAAACAGAATCGACAGTTAGAAATCTCGGGAAACTGCCAACCTTTTTGCACCCAGAATCGATTGACTTGATCACGGGTGATTCGGTCTTGGTATAAAGGGAAGTTGCCAATCCTCCATTCAATGTTTCGATACTGTTGGCGGCGGGTTTTGATGATGCATGAAGACGGGTAATCGAATTTATCTTTGTCGCACGTCCACCCATCTACTCGATCTGGCTCATCCCAGCGAAATCCGATATTCATCAACATCGGTTCCCCGTCATAGACGTTGTTAAAGCAATGCCAAAACATTGGCTTTAGCTTTTGCTCAACAGTACAAAATCGAGTGCGTGAATTGGGCAGCATCACCGCGCCCGCTCGATATCCAGGGTTTTGGGTCGCACCCAAAATGAACTGATCCAGTGAATATTCAGCCGCAACCCATTTAATTTCTTGTCCGATTTCTTGCTCTAACCGCAGCACATTGAGCAAGGTCAAATCCGCTTCATGGGAGGCGGTGAAGTGAGGGATTCTAGACCGACATTCGCGCAACAGCCCTGGGTCTTTTGGCGTTGACGGTTGATGATCAGTTAAGACCACTGCAAACACGTAATAATCGGTTGGATAATGCAGCGCCATGTATGCACTAGATCGTCCACCCGAGATGCTTGTCACCGTTTTCATGACAAAAACGGGCCGGTGATGACCGGCCCGGGCAAGGTGGATTAGGCGGCGTTCAGGGCGGGCAGTTGCGCCATCGGTTCGGACGTGACGGCACTGGCGTGATGGGATTTCAACAGGGCCAGTTCATCCGAGGGGATACTGTCCAACGGAATCAAGCCCGGAGCCTTGAACGATTGCACCGCGTCAGGATCGACGCTTTGAGCAAACGCCAGAACCTCACTCATGAAGGACGCATCGGACTTTTCAGGCTCCGAAAACTCAAAGGCAAACGATGCGTAGTTACCCTTTTCGTTCTTTTCAGCCACGGACTTGAACTCGCAAATCAGTTGAGCCAATCCTTTCTTGAACTTTTGGGTGGCGATGACGGCCGCCTGCTGAAACACCGTCCGGCTCTTGCCTTTCAAAAACGCTTCGCAGACCGTGTTGGCAGGGATTTTGCCCTTGGAATCTGCCACCAATGCAGCGGTCGGGATAAACACAATCCGAGTCCAAAACTCGCGTTCCGTTTTGCCGAGATTCCCAAAGTGGTCATCGTAATGCAGGATCACGACCTTGCCTTCAGAGGCAATAAAACTGCGTTCATCCAAGGCCAAGTAGCCGGAAGCGCAATTAAATCGAGTCGCGAACGGGCCTGATCCAGGGAGAAAAATACCGTCAACAGGAGCAATTAATCCATTCAAAGCCATCAGTTCAACCCCCATCGCGGGGTGATGTTCGATGTAATTATTTTAATACTTCAACTATAAAAACGTCAATAGTCAAAATATGGAATTTGGACATGAAAAAACCGGGCTTTACCCGGCTTGTGTGGTTAGCGCTTCCACCACGGCTTGCGGACTTCTGTGACCACGTAAGCAAAATGCCCCTCAATTCCGTCCGGCTCTTGTTGGGCTATCACGCGGCGAATATCCCGATCATCGGGCGGGTTTTGGCGGTCATGAAAGTAGGCAGTTGATTTTTGAGTCCATTCGATCACGCCTTCGGTGTCGGTGATGGTGTACTCGATTCGGGCTTCGTAATGCTTCATGGCGTTAAAATATCCACAATCGGTGTATGGCCTTGGGTGGTCGTCTCCGAACTCGATAGATGGGGGCTGGTTTTTTGCCAGCCCTTTTTTGTTACAGGAATCCAAACTCAACGCGATCAACACGCCCCCCGTGTTCGATAAACGATTCCGCTTCATCTCGACTCAAAGGGCGGCCGGTGGTGTCGGCGGTGGTTTTGCGGATCGTATCGGTCGCATCGATCCAGGTGATGAGATTCCAAAAAATGGCGGTGGCCATGGTGTTCTCCTAGGGTTCATCAAAGTCGGCATCCTCAAGCCCATCGGTGCTGTAAGGATTAAGCAACCCTTTAAGCTGACCAGCCGGGCGCGGGAATTGAGGTGGCTGGATTTGAGTGATCCGCCCATAAGCGTCTTGCAAGTGGTCGGTCACAACCAAACCTCGCAACGTGGCTTCTGTGACGTAGGCAGGCAGCTTTTCGTGAACCCAGCGGATCACATCGAGTGCATCATCCCGATTCCAGCCTTCAGGAGAAACGCCCAGCGCCTCATAGAGGATCGACTGAGGCTGTTCGGTGTAGAGTCGCGCTTGCTTTAGTCGAGCGCACAGCATCCGAATCGTGTTCGTTAGGTGAGAGTCAGACATCTGGGCAATCAGGATTTCATGCCCATCTTTCGTGCGGTGCTTGTCGAACATGGCTTGAACCCCGGTTGAACCGGGGCGATAGGGGTTTACAGGTGTTGCCGGTCTTCTTCCCAGCGCTTGGTCATTTCATCGACGCATTCGGCGCGTTGCTTGTCGTCTTTGGCGTACTTAGACGGCTTGCCATCGGGGCGCGTCCAGTTGAACGACAGCCGCTCCTTAGTCCCCATGGCGTGTGCGCCATCTTCCAGCGTGTAAAGAACGGTGTCTTTGCCATCAATGTCGCGAACATCAGATGAATGGTCGAAGTGTTTGCCCCAAAAGAATCCCATGATCAATCTCCAAACCCCGGTTGAACCGGGGCGATAAGGTTTAGAACTCGTCAAATTCAGATTCGGAATCAGATTCGGAATCAGACTCGAAATACGGGTCTTGATAGCCCACCACGATCACCCGCCCATCAGGGTCAACGTCCGTGATCTCAATCGGTTCGAGATGCGAGCGAATCTCCTTGTACAAAGCCGGGTAGCTGTATCCGAGATCAAGCAACTCATACGAACCTTGATCCAGCACTGACTGAATCCGATTCAGTTCGGCCGCAACCGAAGCGACATTGCCCCCCTCCCATCCAGGATGAAGGTCAATCTTTTCCAGGGACTCAATCGCCTCAATCAACTCAGCCTGAAGGTCGGTCAACTCAATCGGATCAGCGGGGTAGAACTGTTGAGCAACGGGGTTGAAGACTGCGGTGGTCATGGGTGAATCTCGAACTCGATGAATCCAATATAGTTTGTATCCATCGGAATGTCAAGAGCTTTTCTTGATTCCCGATGAATTTAATTTTATAGCCAAACTATAAAAGGAGCAATAGTTAAACTAGACAAGCAGCCCCCAGTCCCGGTAAGGTGAACTGGCTAACGAATCGCTGTTGGCTATCAGCCCCGCTAAATCTAATCCGATCAAAAATATGTTGGCTCTATCCCCGTCACCCACCATGACCCGAATCAAACTCGATCAAGTACATGCCCTTGCCTGGTCGCCAGAGCGCGGCCGCCGTCTGGCCCGAATCCGTGAATTTACCCCGCGCCGTGTGGTTTGCGAGCGGGCCGCTGAGTCTGGGCTGCACCTCACAGAGGTCAACCTAACCAGAATCGAAACCCTAAACGCCGAATCAGTCCCTTTGACCACGTTGGCTGCAATTGCGGCCGGGTTACGAAAAGACCTACCCGGACTGCTGAAGGAATTGGGGTTTTAAAAAAGCCGGGCCATCATGGCCCGGCTTTTTTAAGCTCGCATCCCCGCGATTTCGCAGGCCCAATCCCAACGACCTGAACTCACCCAACGGCGGTAGCGTTCGCTGATTCGAGTCTTATGTGGGTGATCTAACGCGCAAAACGGGCGCTGTTCTGTGATCGCCTTCACACAGCAGGACAGAAATTCCTCAAGGGGAACTTTCGTGTTGCCAGACTCAAAAGTTTGAGCCTTGATTTTGCCGGCAGCGGCAATCAGTTTTTGATACTCGGATGCCGGGAAACGCATCGGGGGTGGGGCGATCCGCTTGATTAGAGCTTGGGGGCGTTTGGAGTCGCTGAATTTTGACGGGAGCCGCCGATATTGGAGTTTGGTGAGGTAGTAGTTGACGGCCACCGCGTCTCCATAGGTTGCCTGTAGCTCACGGAAAAACGCCCGCTGATCTGGTAGCAGTTGGGATAGGTCAACCCTGAATCGAACCCCCAATTTCCGAGACAGCAGCCGGTCTAGCACGATGTCGGCGGGAACGTCATCAGCAGCGGCCACTGCATTGAGGTGCGCGATCAAAGCCGCTTTCGTGGGGTCTTGCGCCCAAAGGAGTAGAACTTCGGTGATCGAGATCGGGTCAAACGTGCCACGGGGGCGATTGACCGTCCTGATTCGGAAAAGGGGTTTGGTCTTGGCTCCAGGGACGCGGAACCAAAAAGCAGAAACTCCCGGCTGTTTGCCCATCAGCCGGTAAACTGTGATCGGGGCATCCAGGAGTTCGGTTTCAATTCGTTCGGCTAGTAAAGTGGCCATATTCAAGCGGGCTGTGCGGGCCCGTTTTTAACTGCCTAAAATTTTATCTCAAATATCCTTGCGGTTGTAGTTTGAATAGTGTTACGCTGTTAGCGGAAATCATAGACAAGACAATAGACTGCGCTCTGGCGCGGGAGGGGCAAAACCCCTCCCTTTTTTTATGCTCGCGGGCGGGATGTGTTGGACATGGGTGAATTGAAACCGGGCATGGCGGCCCGGTGGGGATTACGGGTTGGTCAATTCCAGCGCGGATTGAAACTCTTCAGCCGTCATCCACTCAGCCGCGCACCAGTAAACGGATCGAAGCATGAAAGCAGTAGCAGCCCCGCCGCCCAGCATCCCAAACCAGCGCTTATCGTCGCTATGCCAGCGGCCGCGGTCTATCTTCCAAGTCGGTAAGTCTTCAGGTTCCGAAAGCGGGTCGTAAATCGCGTACAGGCAATCCTCACCGTGCTCTGGCCATGTGTCAGGATCCACCGGATCAAGGTGTCGCATTGCACGGTGAACGGTACAGGGGATGGCGGGCTTACCCTCGGCCGCACTGGGTTCAGCCAAGAGACGATCAATAGCGGATTCGATCGCGATGGCGTGGGTAAGGGCGAAATTAGCCAGTGCATCCGGGGTTGGTTGTCCCTCAAGGGTTGGGCACTGAATCAACGCACGGTGAATCTTGCGAGCGGTTTTAGCGATGTCCATGATGGGTGGCTCCAGGCTCGAATGTATACAGCCTATCCGGTATGCATCGGAATGTCAAGGGGCGGGACGGAATTGATTTATGGGATTCAGTGCGGTCAAGTCAGAACCCGCCGTGGTATTTCCAGGCGGGCTCGTTGTTTCTATGCCAGGGCGGATCGCATCTGTGCGGCCATGGTTTTGATGCGTTGATGCAGGACGCTGTAGGAGTCGAATGTCTCGGCCTTGAGTAGTGACGCTACTCGGTGCTCAAGCAAGTCGATCATCGTCAGCTCCTCAGCGGTCATGCTGTCTCGCAAGCTGTCTTCATCGTTCAGCCCGCGAATCTCCATCAGCTTGGACTTGGTGCACCCAAAGAGTCCAAGGTAGACAGCTTGGGTGATGTTGATGAAGTGACGCTTCTCGCCAAACCCGGCTTGCTGCATTGCGCGGGTCTCAATCGCGCGCGAAATCTTGCCATGGGCCCGTGCTTCTGCGTAAGCACTGCGTCCCATCAGGAAATCGTGAACAAGCTCCTCGACGAAAAATCCGAAATCTTTGTCAAGCCACATAGCAAATCGAACCGAGATGCGCGGGTGCAAGTAAGTCCCTCGATGTTCGTTGGGGCCAGTCTTGATCGTGACCACCAGACGGTCGGTTGGAATTCCAACCAACCCCGAAACGTGCTCGATGATCTCCTGAGTGTCTTTATTCAAAAGCCATTGCTTGATTTCGCGCTGTTTGCCCGACTTGGCCAAATACGCCTTGCTCAACTTGGTCGCGTTGACGTACCCATCGGTAGACCGCTGTTCAACGCCGACACCTTCGAACAGATGCGTGATAAACTTGGGTGAAGCCATGACTCCTGCTCCATATAGGTTTGTGGTCAGAACCCGTCCAGTGTTTCGAGCGCTGGGCGGGTTCGTTGGGGTTAGGCGGCTAGCGGTTGGCAGAGATACGAAAGCCGTCCGGCATGGACTGACGCAACGGCTTCGATCACGTTGTCGGGGTGGGCATCGTCATCGATCAACATGGCCGCGCTGGTCTCCATTGCCGACACCAGCATCACCGCTTTGCGCTGATTTGTGGAACGCAGCCACTCGCGAACATTGGCTCCAGGCTCCATCCCGTGAACCCGTCGCAAATCGCAAGCGCGAATCCCAGTCAGCACGGCATACAGCCGGTCTGTCGCGTTTTTGTACATCCATTTGCGCTCGTTTTCAGACAGTTCCGGGTGGCGACGGCAGTACGCCTTGATGGAATCCGTCAGTTCATCACGGCAGGCAACCGACTTGATGCGATCGGCAATCCGTCGGGAGCGTTCCGCCTTGCCCGTCTCAATATCGAACGCATCACAGAAGAGTTCCGCCCAACTGTTCAGTCCCAGAGCATCATCAACCGCAACCGCCTTTTGGTTCCCTTTGCGGGCCAAGCGCTTGGTAACGAGATTGAGCGCTTCAAGGTTAATGACGTTGACAGCCTTGGGGTTGAGTTCCGAGACAAGCTTGAATAACTGGAAATCCTCGCCTAGCAAGGATTTGACCTCTCTAGTGGCATTGGTCTTGGCGAACTGAAAAAACTCAGCAACTTGGGATGCGGCAACGAAAAAATTCCCTTCGTGATCCATCAACCCCTGGATCTCATGCTCTCCGATCTTGACGGGAGCAACTTTTGCGCGCGGGGTCTTAGAATTAGAGCTAGTCATGGGTTCCTCTCTATCAGGATTCCGTGGACAGAACCCGCTGTGGTATTTCCAGTACCCAGCGGGTTCGTTGTTTTCATATCATATCTCAACTATCATCACAGGCTTATTCAAAATAAAACCGCACCCTTTCGAGAGCGGTTAGTCGAACAGACTCAAAGTATGTTCATCGCAACACTCGGACTATCACCCAAGTGACCAGACTCCAGCCCCTCCACAGTAGGTTGAAGCCACGGCGGCGGATCGAGTGAGGCTTGCGAGATTGCCAAAAGATCGGATGATGCACCAGCCGGTGGGCCGCCTTTGAGAGCGGTAGGCAGTCACGCCACGGCATTTCGCGGGTGAGATTTCGGTACGTTAAATGATGGCATTCTTCTGCCTTCAGCCAGGGGAACAGGGCGCACCGATTGCGCCAAATCTTCAGGACGGCGCGACGGCGGGCGTACCAATCAGACGACAGGATGTAGGACTTGTACGCGCGGGAATGGGAATGTAGGGGATTCATCAGCGGTTCCAATGCTTGGGTGGGTTCCATCCTTTGGGGTTGGCATCCTTCAGGATTCGCACGGCCTTATCGCAGGCGGCGGGGTAGGCCGCATTTTTGCCCGATGTGCCACCACCCTTCGATACATCCCAAACCGATTTCACCAACTTTTCCAAGGACGGCTTGCGGTCGGGCTGAATCAGTCGCCATGCCGATAGAACGCGGGCCCGCTCTGCTGAGGTGATCGTGGGTTGGGTGGCTAGTTCCGTTGGCAGCAGGTCAGTCGCCAACGGCTCAGGCTTAACCGTCAGGGCGCGGTTGAACGATTCCGTCACGGGATTGGAGCGCTCACCCCACTTCGTCACGATCCGAGCGGTGATCGGGTCACGGTCGTCAGGACTGACCAGCAACCCTTGCACACGAACCACGCCGGAGATTGCAGGGCATTGCAGAAGGGAATCGCCCTTGCCCAACAATGACATCGTGGGCATTGTCGATTCACCGATCACGGCACGGCCAAGGGCCGATTCCATCCGACCAACGTGACGGGTGGGGAGATTGTCGCGTAGGGCAGAGAACCCATCGGGCAAGACAACTTTGGATGGCGACTGAATCACTAAGTGCAACATCAGCCCGGTCTTGCGGACGCGAGACGCGAGAGCCGACAGCTCATTGGCCAGTGCCTTTCCAACCTCAGATTGCAGGTAGGAGAACGCCTCTTCAATCCAGAGGATCAAGTAGGGCATCCGTTCAGCGGGGAACTTCGCACGGTACTCCACCCAAGACTTGACCCCATTGGCATTGAACAGCGCCAACCGGCGATCCGATTCAGCGGCAAATTCAGCGATGGCCGCCACCAAATCCACCGGGTCTTGCACCATCGGGCGGGTGACGTGCGGGATCTGGTCAATATCCAACTCAAACGATGCGCCGCCCTGGAAATCAGCCAGCCAGATTTCAACCTCATCAGGCGAGTAGGTCTCACAGAGGTAGGCCATGGCCGATGTGTCGATACTGGTCTTGCCCGACCCGGATGCACCGGCCGTGATCGAGCCGACCACTTCGGTTAAGGGTGCGGTGATCGGAGTCCCATCCATCCCGACCCCAAAGAGCCAATGAGGGCTAACTCCATCGGGACGGGTGAACGCCATTTCGGCATAGCGGAAAACTTCCCGGTCGGGTCTGGGAATTTCCATCACCAGCCCGAGCGATGAAATCGTGACGGACGGTTGCCGGTCTAACCCGAGCGCCAATTGCAGCCCGGTCAAGAGCGCGTCCGTCATGATTTGGTTGGGGTCGATGGGTTTGCCCGATTTGTCGTGCCCCAACACCAGCCCGACCCGACGAAAGGCCGGAGCCGGTGGCATTTCGGAAGTCCCAACTGGGATGCCCCGCGCGGCATAGAACCGCTCGATCTCGCCAGCCAGTCCGGGTTGCGACGAAGGGAGGGCAATCGGAGTGAATTGAGGGGATTCGGTCTTGGGTGAGCCGTAAGCCAGTTGAGCGGCCAAGGTTTCAGATCGAGCGGCGGTGATCGTGCTGGCCACGCGAGACCATTCACGGCGCTTGCGGTCTGAAACATGGGCAGCGAGACCAGCCCCAAGGGAGCCGGCCGCGCAAGACAAACGAATGGCGGGATGGGACGCGGCCACGCCAGAGGCGAGAAGGGCCGACCCGACCGCGAGGGAGGCCAGGGCCGGGATGCGTCCGTGGGGAGTGAGGCTCATCTAAGCCACCCAAGTCAGGACAAACCCGACTCCGTAGATGGCCACGATTGCCGCAACGACCGCGTTTGATTGCGGGGCGTACTTGGCCACGCACCACAGGGACAAGGTGGCAACAACGATCACCGTCAGGGTCAAGGCAATAGCCACAGGACTGACGGGCAAGAGTCGTAGCAGCAAGCCTGAGATATGGCCTGATGCCAAGGTGATCAAGACGCGACTGGCGAGGTCAGTCTTGGATTTTGGCAGAAGGGAATCGAGCAAGCTAGGCGCGTCTTGGATCGTCAGGCGACGGGGCAACGCTTCGGTGCTTGGGGCCATCACCGTTTTGTAGGTGACGTTTTGAGGCGTGGGGTGTTGGGTGTACATGGTCTGAACTCGATAGGGGATGAACGGGTGGATCGGAACTACTTCACGCTCTTGCAAAAATTTTCGATCTGAGCGCGGTTGGCATCAAGCGCTTTTTCGGCCGCAACCTTAGCCCCATTGGCTTGATTAATTTCAGCGCTGGCCATATTTCGCCCAATCGTGACCCCTACGGGAACGGCGATCATCCCAACCGTGGAAACGATTGCCACCATGATCATGGCCCGTTGCCAATTGGATACCGGGGCATGAACGGGACGGGGCGCGGGCGATTGGTTCGGAACTTCAACCGTCACGGTGATCGGAGCATGGGTCGGGCGTTGGATGTCAGGCAGAACAGGGGCGGTTCGGTCTTGGGTGTACATGGCTCAAATCTCGATAGGGGGATAGGGATAGCGGGCAATGCAGTCCAGGGTGTCGATCAACACTTCCCATGCTCTGCGGACGATCCGAGTCAGTCGGGACGGTTGGGGGGTGACGGTGACGGCCGCAACGTCAACCGTCAGGACTGATTCGGAGTCGCGACCGGGATCGAAAGGGCGGCCCCGGTTTAGGAGGGATCGGAGCATGAGGCTTTCACCCTGGCTTCAATGGATTTCAAGAATTTAACTTGGGACTTGACGACGTTGGTAAAGTCTGGGTCGCGAGTCGAGATAGTGCGCTCAACTGTCCCTTTAGGAATGGACAGGGAAACGACGACGTATCGAGGGCGCTCGTCACCCAAGATGCTGATAGAGCTTGAGACATGGGCGCTACCGTACCGGATCTCGTACCCAAGCCGCTCCATCAACTCGGCAAAGGAGGGCAGCGGGTCGATCACGGGCCAATCGGCAATCTGTGAAACGCGACCAACCGCAAGGCAAAGTTTTTCAACAAAGCTGATGTCATCTGGGCGGGTCAAGGCAGGACTAATGGTGAATCCTTCACCCTTCGGGTAATCCACTCCGCCATCGACAGACACCACGACTCTTTCAGGATTCTCATTGTCAACAGCCTTGACCAAGATTTCGCGACACCATTTGAGGCTAGATGCCTTGACGCAACCGACTCCGACAATTTTGGCTTTACCGCAGACGGCTACATTGCCATCGAAAACGTGAGGAATTTCAGCAGATTCGAGAAGTTGCTTGAGGTTCATGACGATCACATCAAAGACAAGACGGGAGCAGACGCGGGTTGGCGAGGTTGGGACGGCAGGCTCTGCCCCTTGACCAGCCCGGCCAGTTGAGCAGGGGTAATGCCTTGGTAGTAAAGAGCTTGTAGCAATACTTCCACAGTCCGCGTCTCCCATCCCTTCTCCGTTGGATCGATTCGGTGGTAGACCGCGATTGCAGCCAGAACCGGCACAAGGTTTTTGGGGATTTCGGCCCGATGGCGGGCCGTTTCCAGGTAGGCAGTGCCTGCAACATCGGGGTACATGGCCTAACCTCCGATCTGGGATTGACCGAACGCGGCCATGCCCAAGGCATTGGCGATCCGAGGCTGAGGACAGAGCCGAATCTTGCCCCCCAATATGGGTTGGGATTGCAGCAACTCAATCAACCCCGGCAGCATTGCGCCACCACCGGTCACCAAAATCACATCAGATTCATCACGCCATTGCTTCAGGGCGTTCAGGGTCGGGGTGATCGTGTTGTTAGCCCACTGTCCAAGGTGGCGATGGTACGAAGCCATGAGGTCAATCCCGGTCGAGAGGTACTGAATCCCGCCGCCAACCATCCCGCGCTCGAACGAACGGGCTACGGCGGTCGGGTCTCCAAAGTTCATTAGCCGGTCTCGCATCATTCCAGGCGCTTCATCGGCAGCGATAGCCCCCCACAGGGCATAGACCCCTTGATTGATCACGATTCGGGATTCGGCAACGAATTGGCCGCGCACCACGGCATTGCCCAGAGTGGTTCCGCCACCCAAGTCCAAAACCGTCACGGTTGCGCCGCGCACGGTGGCCGCGTCAATCGCTCCAGCGTTTACGGCATGAAGCAACGCGCCGCGACCTTCTTCGATGACATCAACCCGATTCAGGGTGATCGTGACCCGACGGCCATTGACTCGAACCAAGTGAGTGCCGGTCAAGACCGATTGCATCCGGGGCGCTAGCACTTTCGCATCGGGCAAGGCCACGACCAAGACGGCGGGGCTGATTTCGGATGCGTCAGGGAACAGCAAACCCAGTTGGGCAAGAACCAAAGGCAGCGCGTAGGTCAGCTTTCCGTCTGGGCGGTCTACCACTTTGGCGTGGGACGTAGGAGCGGTGGCGACGGCCACATTGCCGACTAGCCAGTGGCAACCGACGGATTCAACGGAGTCGCCAGCTTCGTAATGCAGCAGGGCAGAACCTTGATCGGTCGGGATAGCCGTGCGGGAGTTGGCCCCAACCAACGCACTCGGAATCAGCAGGTGAGTGCCGTTAGCGGCTCCGATGGTGCTGGAATTGCCGATGTCAACGGCGACAGCGAGGGGAGTGGTCAGATTTTGCCAGTCTTGGGACAACACGGAACCACTCGGGGCGGTCGCGGTGCGATTGGGGGCGGTGGATTTTGCGGGCATTATAGTGTCCTAACTCGATAGATTGGTACTCAATCGCCCCATTCGATTCTTTCGGGTACGGATCGGGGCGCTTTCTTATTTAGAGTATAAACACACCCATAGTCAAACTGTCAAGGGGAAAATAGTCAAAACTTGATCGGTTTTTGATCGGGACTACACAGGTGGAATGACTGGGCGTGGGTGGGCTGTACCCCTTGGCGCTTAAGGGTTTCACGGGTTTTCGGGCAAAATAAAACCGCCCTGTTTAGAGCGGTTGGGAGGGTGGGGTTGGGACTATCGCGACATCATCCGAGTGGCATCGGGTGATCGGCGTTCGAGCCAATCGAGTACGTCGGTGATCGTGCCGGACTTGGTTTCGATGCCCTTGGCGCGGATGATGCCACCGGCATGAGTGTCGGTGGCCATGACCGTGGCGATGGGGATGGAGCCGATGTGAGCCACCCAAAAGCCATTGATTGATTCCCAGCACCAGCCGGTCGCGTCAGTCAGGGCAGTCTTATCCATGGGCGGATTGGCACAACTGCCAGGATTTTCGACAGAGATCAACGCTTTCCTTCTGCCGAGGATTAAAGGCACAGCAGGAAAGCGCCAACTCTCCGGGCAGCATCTCTTCTGGGTCTTGCCTCGGCTTAAAGTTTGACAAAAAGAAATCCGTGGGAACCGGGCGGGCAAGCCCTTCAACCTCTACGCCTAGTCGCGTCACAGATTTCACTTTAAGCAAGCTGTCACCATCTGGGTGCGCCCAGACAGATCCGGGCGGAATCTGTTTTCTCAGTGCGTTCAACGGGGCGGTCTTGGTCGTTCGGTCGATGGTCGGACGGGTCATAGATTCAACCGGCCGCGGCCGGGATGGGTGAGTCCGGGGCGGCCCGGACGGGTGAGTTAGAGCAGGGGCGGGATTGCCGCCCAATGGGTGACTTCTAAATCCAAATCTTCGAGCAGCGAGGCCAGCTCACCGCCGTCGTAGCTGTAGAAATCTCCGTCCTGCCAAAAGGCAGCCCAGACGGTGGAAGCGCTAATCTCGCCGTCCTCAAGGCACAGCACTTCCTGCTCGTCAGCGGGCCAAGTGTCCGGGTCATTGGGGTCAAACGGATTCCAAAATTGTGCGGTCATGGTTGGATTTAACCGGCTACAGCCGGGGCGAAAAATCTGGAAAGGGGGCGGATCGCCCGCCCCGCGTGAACCTTAGCGGCTGTTGATCCGCTGAATCGCTCCCGTCGCTTGCATGATGATCTGGGTCAGCCCTTGAATGTCGCCAGCGGCTTCGAGCTTATGCAGAAACTCCTGAAGCGTGGAAATTTCGTCATCTGCCAGTTTGGGCGCGGCGCTGCTTTCGATGGCAGAACGCAGGTGAGCAGAAATCGCGGTTTGGCGGTCGTTCATGGGTGTCTCTCGAACTCGATGAATCTAATATATCCTGTATGCATCGGAATGTCAACCCCTTCAACCAGATATTTTTTGAAATTAGCTGAAACGCTTGCGGGACAAGGGGTTGAACAAAGCAAGTCCCGCCCAGATTGGACGGGACAAGGGGCATGGACAGGATTGGATGGACTGGGGCCTTTCGGCCCCGATCGGATTATGCGCGGCGGTGTTCGTTAAAGAACGTGCGGGGTTCGTACCCGGTCTTTCGACCTTCGATCTGGATTTCCTGGTTGTCGTAGCACGTATACACCCGCGTTACTGTCACTGTCTCACCCGTCGCCCTGTTCTTCCACTGAGAGCCAACTGGGGCGATTTCGCGGAGGTTGGCAATGTTGCGGGTGTCGTTGGCTGCTTCGATTTGTGATTCAGTCATTTGTTTTGAGCGGTGCGCTCTGAACTCGATATATTCAATATATCCCGCATACATCGGAATGTCAATGGCTCAATCGATAATATTTTGATTCATCAATTCCAGATTTATATAATCAGATTTAATCATTTTATCTGTTGACATTCCGAGGCATACAGGATATATTAGATTCATCGAGTTCAGAGAGCGCACCGCTCAAACCCAAGATGACTGACCTGCAAGCGCTGGATTTTGGCTATACCGAACCGAACTGGGAACAGCTCTGGACTGAAGCACGGGAACGGGTCACGCCCGAACCTGAGCACGACTGGCGAGAGCCGGAGCCAACCCCGGAGCTTGAGGCTCGCCTGAGTGAGCTAGAGTTCGAGTAAACGTCGCCGGGGCCGCAAGGCCCCGATTAAGCCACCCAAGTCGAGACCCACCCATGCATGACCCCAGCCGCCCGATCACGATCACAAAACACAAAACAGCGATGGAGGCGGCCGCCTTAGTTGCCCAAGACTACTTTCCCGGTTGGGAGATTGTCGGGGCTGGTTCTAAGGGATTCACCTTGGCGGCTGGCAGCGATGAAATCTACATCAGCAAACTAGATGACGATCACTGGTCTGCTTGGTACTCAAAGGATGGCTACGAGGACGCGAAATGCTTTGGCTCCTTTGAACCATTAATCGACTGGCTGCGAGACGGGATTGCCAACCTACCGACCGAGAACCACTCATGACACCCGATCAAGTTTTTGCCCGATTGCAAGAGATGTTCCCCCGTCTAAGTTGGGATTTGGATTCCAGTCAACACGAAACCACGTATGTTGGAATGCTGGAAGACGGGGAGAGCGAAATCCTGAAAGTGACGCACTGGAACGAAAGCGCTGGCTACCACGCCAACCGTGTTGACATCGAACTACTCGAAAGCCCCCGCCCCCAATTCCGCAACATTCGATCCGCCCTTGAGTGGCTGGAATGGTTGCAAGGGGTGATGGCGAGAGCTTGACCCGTCCGATTCTGTCCACACCTATCGAGACCCGCTCAAGCAGGAGCAGCAACCATGGGACTATACGTGACCGCATACAGCCGGATTGTTCGAGTTGAAGGCTACAACGACAACGACGAACTGCCGGACGGCGTAACACAGCTTTTTGTCAGCGACGGGCCGCCCGATCTGGCAGGAGGGATTAATGACGGCTACTACCGCTTTGAAGACTGCCATTGCTTTTGCGCCGGGAGTGGGCATGGCTATGGCGACTGGTTAGACGAACTGGCCCGCCTTGCTGGGTATGCCCCGCCCAAGGAATTCCTCGATCAACTCATTGGTGAGCTGTCCGCAATTCGTGATGGGCGGGTGGTGACCACCCCTCAACAAATGGCCCGTCGCCTACAGGACTGGGCTGAAGGGTTGGGTAGTCCGTCTGAATGGGTCAAGTCTGGAGATGGGCCATTTTCCGAGTTGATTGACTTTTCCAGCGCTGGCGTGATCGGGACGGGCTACTGTCAAAAGCTCGCCAAAGACTTTGCTGACTTTGAAGCCAAAGCCAACACCCACGACAATCTGTGGTTCCGAAAGCGTTACGCTGACTGGCAAAAAGCGTTCGAGCTGGCATCAGGTGGCGGGGCGGTGTACCTGCACTAACCCAACCGATCACGCGCCAACCGCTTCAACCCGGACTAACCCACTCCCACCACCACCCCCGTGCAATCGGCCCATTCCCACCGATCCAACACCAAGTCAGACTCAGGCGAAACCAGTCCGACGCTGACCACACCCGGCACGTCCTGAGCAGCACAGATAATTTGACTCGCCGTCACTCGCTGGCCCAACCGTGACCGCCATTCAGCAGCCAAGGCCGTCAGCGCCGACTCGACACCGCCTTGCACCGTGGGTGCATCCGCCCCGGTCGCCAGCACAATAGCCACCTCAATCCCGAACGGTATCCGTTCGGGATTTTTGATTTGCACCCAATCGGTCAAGGGCCTCACCCGTTCCGCAGACACCGACGCGGCCACCAGTGCCTTGACCTCTTCCGATGGGAGTCCCGATCGGCTCAAGGGGTAAATCCAGACCTCACCCGGGGTTGGCTCCCCTGGTAGGGGTGTCTCAGACAGACTCACCCCCCGCACGGCTGCGTCGATCACATCCTGCGAAGCCGACCGCGCCCAAAATTCATACGCCCCCACCGACCCGGCATTGCTGAAGCTCTCAGGGGCTAGGATGATCCGCTCTCTCAGGTTTTCGTCATCCTCAATCTCAGCGCCCCCGTCCGTGGCGGTCTGATTGGTGATCGAGTACCCCAACCCCGATGGCAACGGATCGATCACCTCGATCACCGTGCCGGGTGCGTACCCGTTAGCAGCGGGGCCCGGCTCGACAGCAACGGACGGGATGATGGCGGTAGAGCCACCCATGGGGATGACCCTAGCCGCTGTCGTGATGAAGACCGGCCCATCTGTGGCCGCTACCCTCAGACCAGCGGGAATCGAGACCGGTACGGGAGCGGTCGATTCCAGGGTCAACAGCAGGGTTGTGCGTGCCGATTGAGCCGGTAGACGTTCAACCCCCAACAACCGCCCTAGGTTCTCCAGATTGACCCCTCTCGCGAACTCGACAAGGTTTTGCTCCCCTGTGTCCTGGATCGCGGTCTTGAGTAACAGGGCTTGGTAGCCAATCAGGTTGATCAGCAGCCGCTCGTATTGCCCGGGGAACAGAGTACGCCCTGTCTCGGATTGAAAGCGGTCGATCAACTCCTGAACGGTGGCGGATGGGTCAACGGTGACGAAGGTGGGTTGGGCCATGGTCGGGATGGGTGGGGATGCTCCCAATCTTGCCCACTGGGTCGGGATGAGGTGGGTTAACCGGGGTTCACCAGACCCCCTCAACAGGTGCGTATCCACCATCCCGTAAGGGTTTCAGGGATTGGCAACCACCCACTGACACCCGCTAACAACCATTGGATACGCCCTGGAATCCTTACCCCACAAGCCTTTTGAGTTCTGTTCAAAACCCTGTAACCACTTAAAGGGCGATTTTGCTCATCAGCGAAATTTCCAAAATTTTAGGCAGGTGTCGCTGAAAGCATTGCTCTGTATACGTTTCAGCCCCTACCCTTCCATGGGGTCATAGGCAGATGCCAAAATTTTAGGCAGATAAGACAACCTGATAATCCTGAAAGGTTTTGCTTATCTGCCTAAAATTTCAAGCCCTATTCCAGATTCTTAGAAAGGGTAGGGACTGAAATGCCCACCCAATAAGGAATACAGAGACACCTGCCTAAAATTCCAAAAAAATCCCTTTATACACATTTCCTTCTTTTAGTGGTTACAGATATATATAAGGGCACTGAAAGGTATGTGGGGTAAGGGTTTCAGAGCGTATCCAATGGCTGTTAATGGGTGGCGATGGGTGGCTATGAGAGCCTAGAATCCTTACGGGATGGTGGATACACCCCTATTGGGTGGGTCTAGCAGCTCTACTCAAGCCTTGGCCAGCCCACTCGATAGGGGTAGGTGCGGTATCGGGTCATGGGGATGGGGTGGGGTGATGCGGCACTACCGACATCATCACCCCCAACCATGCCACCCAAGGACAAATTCTCAGGGGCAAACAAGGGTGTATCCACCATCCCGTAAGGATTCTAGGCTCTCATAGCCACCCATCGCCACCCATTAACAGCCATTGGATACGCTCTGAAACCCTTACCCCACATACCTTTCAGTGCCCCTATATATATCTGTAACCACTAAAACAGGGAAATGTGTATAAAGGGATTTTTTTGGAATTTTAGGCAGATGGAGTCTCTATCCCTTGCTGGGTGAGGCTTTCAGACTCTACGGTTTTCGCAAGTCGTGGGCAGATGCCAAAATTTTGAGCAGGTCGGCCGGTCTAATCCCATACCCGTATTTATACGGGTACTGACTCGGGTGTTCGTTTATGCCTACCCATCTGCCTAAAATTTTTAGACCTGCCCACGCCCCCATGGAAGGGTAGGGGCTGGAATGTGTACAGGGCAATGCTTTCAGCGACACCTGCCTAAAATTTTGGAAATTTCCGAGATGGGAGCCAATTTCGTCGTGTTGCATGTAACAGGATTTTGGCGATCCCCGAAAGTATTGCCCCATCTACCTTTGGGCGATTCGATGCCTGTAACCACCTCATGCAACGGCTGGCGGCCGTGGCGATGGGGTGGTTGGCATCTGCCGTGGTGGGTGATAGAGTAAATGCATAGTGTTTATCCTGAGTGAGTCGAGTTATGCCGCGCCCCGCCCTAGGTCATACCAATGTTACGTTTCGAGTCGGCCAAGATGCTGCCACCCAAGCCGGCCGCATCGTTATGGGTCTGGGTTTTGTCTATGGCGGCAAGCCCGCTTGGGGTAAGTTTTTTACGGCACTAGCATCGGGTGAGTTGAAAATTTATCGCGAGGTTCCGTTGACACCTAAGCGCTAATCAGTTACCATGAAAGAACAAAGCCGCTCAGGAGCGACTACTCCCAAGCGGCGCGGTTATCGCCCATAGGAGGGGCTGAAACCATGTCCAATATTCTGCTGGCTAAAGCGTTTGAGGGTCAAGAGGTTCGGGTTGTTGGCACTCCTGATGAGCCATGGTTCGTGGCTAATGATGTGTGTGCGGTGTTGGGCATCACCAATCCGCACGACGCGATTGCTCGACTTGAGGATTGGATGAAAGATGACCTCGGTATTACCGACCCCATCGGGCGCACTCAGAAAACCAACATCGTCAACGAACCCGGACTGTACGCCCTGGTCTTCACCAGTCGCAAGCCAGAAGCTAAAGCATTCCAGCATTGGGTGTTCTCCGAAGTCCTGCCATCCATCCGCAAAACTGGCCAGTACCAAAGCGGCAATACGTTCGCCGCTCCCAGGAACTTCCTATCCAATCGCAACAGCCCGTGGGAACAACTCGACACCCCCGAGGAGATGATCAAGCGCTTTGAGTGGGTCGTGAAGCGGGTCGGCATGGCGGGCTGCTTTGACTACGGCTATGGCAAGGCCATCCTCAACGACATCATCGACGCGCACCATTTGAGCCTGCCTATTCCGTACTCGGATGAAATCTTCCGTCGCGAGGCACTGCCCAAGGGTCATGAGTACCATGTCCTGCGATTGCTTCTCCAATTCTTGGGTCTGCGATTCGAGAATGGCCGAATGCTTGGGTTTGATGGGCGGTCGGCTGCGTTCCCTTCCGAGAAGATGCCCCGATACCTCGCTGTCAAAGCTGAGGTCGTTGAGGATTTTTGTGACGGGAACCATTGGCTTGCAAGCTGCATTCGGTTGATGGCAGTCCACAACAACGCCTTGGTTGATGTGTTCTCTGGCGTTCCCGAGAAAGGGTGGTTCTTTGCGACCGACGTTCTCGAAAAGGCGTGGGATGTCCCGCTCGACTTGAAGCACTTGCCCCCTAGCGTCCGACTCGAACACTACGGACTGAAAAAAATCGGCAACCGTCTTTGCCCCAACACCGTCTGCACTGCCTTGAGCTAGCCCCCATCGGCCCGGCAACGGGCCATCCCGTCCACCCCTATCGAGTTTGGAGTCACCCAAGATGAACGACCGTATGGCCATCGCCACTAAATTGCTCGCGTCCGTCCTGATCCAAGATGGTGTTTTGTGTGCAAACGGCGGAAAGCTTTGGACTAACGAAGAGTGCGTCACTCGCGCCATCGAACTAACTGACATGCTGCTGGCGAAACTGGGTGAGTCCAAGCCTGCAAAATCCGCTCCCAGCAAAATGGACTGGCGGCCGTTCTCGATCATCAAGCCCGGTGAATACTGCTTCTGCTGGGTTATTGAGTGGGATTGTGTTGGGGGTTGCATCAAGAACGCTTGGCTGGCTGCTTGGACGGAGGGTAGATGGGAAAACGTCATGGGCACTGAGTTGTTTATTGGCGGACGTGACATCGAGATCTATTGGCAGCCCATGAGCGCATTTAAAAATGTTGATGAGGCCCGTGTTGATTTCCTAGGAATGACTGATGTCCCACAAACTACCCAACGCTGACACCGCAATCCGCCTCAGCTTTATTAACTTCATCGAAGCCAGCTAACCTCATCGGCCCGGCAACGGCCCGCCCCCACCCATGCACCTCAAATCCCACGAATCACCCCGCAACCGGGGGCGAAACCGAAAAGGACGTGGCAATCCAGCCCGCGCCAAACAGAAACGGAAGATGCTGAAGCGGTTGCGTCAATCCCTGAGATGACCGCTCCCAAACCGACCGCCCCCGGTCGGTTTTTTCATGCCCAAAAATATTTCAATCACCCCCTTGACATTCCGATGATTACAAGCTAGATTAGATGCATCGAGTTCAGACAGCCCGCCATGTTCACCAAAGCCGCCGCCGCTCGCATTCTGCAAATCAACGCCGTTCAAGTCATCCGAGTTGAGGAATGGGCCAATGTCGTGTTGGTTGTGGTCAAGGGGCGTGGCGGTCGGTTCGTGAGCAAGCGGGATTTCGCCCGTGATTTCCGCGCTGTTCGTGAATCTGGGGCCCGGAACGTCCGGCTCACCCGGCTGCACAAGGGCGTGGCCTACCTCGAAACCCGCGACGGCAATCAATACCGTCACCACGCCGCTCGAATCGAACGCGGTCGCGCGGTCTGTGATTGCGCTGATTGGGTGACTCAATCCGAGCGCGGGGCAATGCAACCCATTTGCAAGCATTTGATCCGTGCCGGTTTTGAGTTACACGCCTTCCGTCAGTTAATTGCTGCCTAACCTTGACATTCCGATGGTTACGAGTTAGATTTTACCTGTACCCCTTGGCGAGAGCTGCACATTTTATGCCCTATCCCTACCGTTTTTTGCCGTCAACGACCGAAGAGTTTAAGCGCGTTGCCGCTGTACTCCAAAAGGTCGCTCCCGGGCCCGATCCCACATCGATCACCCATGCCGTCTTGGATCGCGAGTATCGAGTTTGGAGGCCGCGTTGTATTTTCCCGATCAGAATCAGTGAGTCCGAAGTCGATTCTGAAGCCTAGCCTTGACATTCCGATGGTTACGAGTTAGGTTTTATCTACACCCCTTGGCGGGGGTTGCACCCGGGACATCCCAGACCCTAACCCTATCGAGTGAGAGCCACCCATGTTTGATGACTATGGATTTGTCGATGGATCGTTTGACACTGTTGCTGCCGATAACGATTTGCCCGTTCACCTTTCGGCAGAGTCCCTGTATGGCGGTGCTGCTGTGGCCGTCGCAATCGACCCTGATGAACCCAGCCTTGCGCTGATCACCCCCATCGTTGGGATGAATGCGAGCGACGATGCGCATAGCCTTTCGCGGGTTAGCTCGATTGAAGGTGATTCTGGGCAAGAGATTGGCGCTGTCTACCGAGAGGGTGACGGCTTCTCCCCCGGACTGGTCAACGATATCGTGCTGTTGGCCAGTCGCCCCGCCACCCATTCGATTTATGTCAACGCGGGGCTGCTGTTTGAAGCCGCGAGAATGTTCGAGGTTGATCAAACCGTCGAGATCTGCCTCACCCCCTCCGATGCGCGAATCCTGAGTCCCAATCGCAAGCCTTGGGAAGCGCTCGTAATTACCCGTGCCGGTGGGTACGCTGGCAACGTAGCCGTGATCGCTCCGGTTTCGATCACCAACACGGGGCGGTGTGGAAGCTCTGAAGCCTCACCCAATCCCGAGTCCCTACCCGCTCCGTTTGCGCCATTCAATCCCGAGACACTGGAAAATGGCGAGCGCTATCGAATTGCGGCCAAGGGAAAAACCGAATGGTCAGTTGTGACCGGTGTTTGGGATGAGTCTGCTGAATCGTTCCATCGCCCTGGCGACGACACCGCTTGGCTGTTTGACCCGCTAAACCCGGCCGACATCCCGAGTGTCCATTGCGCTTATGAGCTGACGCACTCCGAAATTAAGGAGCTACTCAAGGACATCCCCCATCGTTTTTACTAGCCCTATCCCGGCCCGCCACGGGCCGGTTTATCTACCTACCGAACCATGTCCGAATCTAAGCCGGGTCGCAAATCGCGGCCCCGTCCCGAAGAAATCGCCCGCCTCAAAAATCAAGGGAGTCGCCCGCCCCGTGGTGTTTATCAACATCAGTTCCAGTTGCGAGTAACTGAACAGACCCGAGCGCAAATTGACGCGCTGACCAATCGAGTCGGACTGGAACGGCGAAATGGACTCATCCGTCAGTGGATCGATCAAGGGCTGGCGGAATCTCTTGAAGCCAAGCACTCTGCCCTGATTGCAGATTTAGTAGACCAAGTTGATCGCGGGATTGACGAAATCCCAGAGCTGACGGACTTGATTGATTTATGTAACGGCTCCCGAGAGTCGGCCGTTGAAGTAATCAGCTCAATCCGTCCAGTTGACTACCATCAGCCGATTGAATGGCGTTGGGAGCTTTGCAAAGCGCTGGCCCTAGTCGCCGCTTGCAAAATGGGAATGGAGCGAAGCGAGTCATGAACGAATCGCAACGCGCCGAAATCCTGACCCGACTCTTGGAAGCGATGATCGCCAGTCCGAAGTATCAAAGTGCTTCCGTGTCGCAAATGTTTCGAGATGCACAATCCCTGGCTGATGACATCGAATCCGACACCAATCGCCGTCAGAAGCAAGAGCGCCGCCCTACTTACGAGCCAGAGCCAACCGCATCGTTCGTGGGCAAGAATTAGACCAAGCCGAATCCTGATGCTATTAGTCGTTTACAGCAAGAGATTCGTGAGGTTGCGGGGCTTTGCGCGAAACTTTCTCGGATCGATGGAGATATCACTCCAGAAGATCCATCCGATTGAGCTTTAGCCCAACGCCTTGGCCAATGCCGCCGCAATCGCCCCGGTTGCGGACTGCTGGAACGGGGAAAAGTTGAACGCTTCCGAGAGAGATGCTGATGGGGCCGGGTCAGGATTGGTTGACCCCTTCAGGGATAAATCCACCGACACCGCCCAAAGGGTTCCATCGCCCATCGTCTGTTTCACGTCCACACTCAGCGACTCGATCACATATTTCCCGTTCCAAATCCCTTGGCCGTACACCAGGTCAAGGGATTGCTGTTGGGAGGCCGCTTCACGGATCGCCGTCAATCGGGGTTCGATTTGCCCCTGGTCAATGTGGAGGTCAATGGTCAGGTCAAGGCTCTCCAATTCAGACCCGCAAGCCTGCATAGCCTGCTGTCGAGCCACCCGGTCGTGAGTTGGGAACGTCCATTTCGCTGCCGTCCGAATCCCTGAGATGCCCGACCGGACGGGGAACGATAGATCGCCAATCAGCAAATATGCGGAATCTTTCATGAGCTTGCGGGTTTGGGGGAGATGTTGCGAAGGATTGAGTACCGCACTTCGGAGCTACTGCCATGAACCCCTGGATCGGATGCACCATTGCCTTTGTTGCGGGAGCCGGATTGGCTGGAATCGGGCAATCCGGCTCCCGCCCGGTCAATCCGGCTCCTGTTGCCAGCCCGCCCCCTGAAATCCAGATTTGGCAGTCCGTCACCCCCGGACTCAGCTTGGATGATGCTGAGTTTCGGATTGGAGTGAAGGGCGGTGGCGATCAACGATCAACCGAGCCGGGCCCAACGGGTGAGATCAAGGTCTTGAACCGGGCCTATCCGATTGGCGGTGGCACGGTGTTGGCCGTGCGGTATGAGCTAGCCCCTGGCTCTGGCGATTATCGAGTGGACAATAAAATGCTGGCCCTGAAAGTTGATTAGCCATAACTCAATCGCTGCTTTCGTGCCTCGTATTCCTGAATCATCGCGAAGAACTTCTCCCGTTCCGCGGCCAACACGCCACCCACGGCGGCCGCGGCCCCATCCGATCCGACATTGATGGTCGGTGAGAAGTTAAACACGCTGGATGCCGATGGCGAGGTTGCCGGTTGGGTGGCTCCCGTCGCCATTGGGCCGATCGGCATCGGAGCCGGTTGTAATCCCATCCCACCCACCATCGGATTGAGTGCGCCGCCAATCGTGCCCTGGTATCCGACCGCCGCCCTTTGCAGTCCCGTCGTGAACACATCCAGCAGCCCCGGCCCGGCTCCCCCAAACTGGGATTTGGAGAACGGGCCATATTTTGCGTAGGAGCCTGGGAACGCACCCCGGACGGCCGCCGCTGCTGCTGATGCGGCCGCCACCGCTTGACCGATGCCCGCCGTGATGCCCGCCGCTAGATTCGACATCATCGCCATCCCGGCCGCCTGCATTGAACCGGCCATGGCTTGAAACGCCGCCGCGATCTGAGCACCGGCTGCCGACGCGATGGCCGGCAGTTGGGCTAATTGCGCCTGGATTCCTGTGATTGCCGCCGCCATGGCCGCTTGAGCCGCTGCCATTGAGGACGTGAGCGAAGCCGACAAGGACGCACCGAACGCGGTCGCTTGCGCCGTGATCGATGCGAACGCCATCGTCATGGTGGCCGACAGCATCATCACTTGCATCTGAACACCCATGAACGCGGTGCTAAATGCCATCGTCAGGGATGAACCCAACATGGCCACTTGTGCCGTGATGCCTGTGAATGCGGCCCCGAGTTGCGCGGTGAATGCCGCCACTTGCGCCCCCACCTGTGCGAATGCAGTTGTGAACGCCATCGTCAAAGCCATGCCAATTTGGGCGATGGCAGGCGTGATCGAAGTGGCGATGCCGCTGAAAATTGTGCCGATGTTGGTGGCGATGCTCGCCATCCCGGTCGTAATGCTCGCCATTGCCGTCGTGAATGATGCAGCCAGTTGCGGCCCGAGCATCATCACCTGTGACACGATACCCGTGATCGCCGGGCCAATCGCCATTAGGGGAGCGGTCAAGGCTGATTGCAGCATCGGGCCAATGCTCGACAGACTGGAAATTAGCCCCTGAATCATGGATTGAGCACCCGAGAGCATCCCGCTTAGGAACCCACCGCCACCGCCGCCACCGACATTCATCGCACCCGACAGGCTGGCAAAGGCTGACTTGATGCCGTTCACGACGTTCATCACCGTCGATTGGATGCCCTGCACAAACGAGCCGATACCCGAGAGCGCCCCCTGCAATCCGGCCGTGATCATCCCGCCCAGCCCCGAGAATGCCGACCCGAACGATGCCACCAATCCAGCGAGCAATCCCGGAATAGGGCCAAACACACCGGCAATCACGGACGGGATGGCAGCGAACGCGCTCGACACCAATCCCGGCAACCCTGCCAAGGCTCCCGAGATCATTCCACCCAGTCCCGAGAACACGGACATGAATAACCCTGGGATGGGTGAGATCATGCTCATCACCAGCCCCGGCAACCCTGCCAGTGCTCCGGTGATCGCACTCATCAGTCCCGACCCGATACTGGCCAGCCCACCGAAGTTCCCCGAGAATGCTTGCGCGATGGCGTTCCCGAACTCAACGACCGCTGCGATGGCGTTCACGATGTTGGCAACGAAGTTGGCCACAAACCCAGCCGCCGCGCCTAATGCCGCTCCGATCATCTGCCCAAAGTTTTGGATCCCTGAGAGCGCACCGGGCCCAAATGCCGATTGGATTGCTGCCTTGATCGTGTTGAACGCAGGAGCCAACGCCTCACCCAATCGGGAGAATGCGGACTTGAGGTTGTCGAGTGCCGGCCCGAACGCTGCCATGAAGCCTTGCCCGAACCCTGTGAACAGCGCTGATAGTTGGGGTCTCAGCGCCATCGCCGCCGCTCCGATTGCCGTGATTGCAGCCGCCACTGCCAAGACAGGGCCAACTGAGATGCCAGCCAGTGCGGCTCCAATGGCTCCCACCGCTGCTACCACAACCAAGATCCCCGCGCTTAAGGCCGCAAAGGTTGCGATCATCGCCGTGATGCCAGGATTGGCAGAAGCGAAACTGGCCATCGCCTGAATCACTGCCGTGATCGGAGCCAACACTGACGTGACCGCTGGGGCCAGCGCACCACCCACGTTGATCGCCAATTCGTTCATGGCGTTTTGGGCCAGTTGCACGCGCGCCTTCATCGTGTCGATTCGGTCTGCAAATTCTTTTTGCATCCCGCCCTGTTGCGCTGTCACATCGTTGGCTCGCGCCATCGTGGCCGCCAACACGTCCATGTTCTGGGCAAGCTGGGCAGCTTTCGGCGCGTGGTTTTTCCCGAACAATCCCACCAATGCCGCTTGCCCTTTCAATCCCGCGTCACCCGCCTTGCTCAGGATCGACTCGAACGCCTTGACCGGGCTAACCTCCATCGCTTTAGCCACGTCTTGGGTGGTCAATCCCAAATCCGCCAAGGCCGCCGCCTGTCGTGGTGTTGCCCGGTTCAATCCGTTCAGGCTGGCAAACATTGAGTTAAGCCCAGTGGCGGCCGACTCAGGAGCCATCCCAAGGCTGATCATCGTGGTGGTCAAGCCCGCCGCGTCGTTCTCGGTGATCCGCATGGCCTTGGCCGTACCTGAAAACCGCTGTGTTGCGTTCAGGATTTCCACCTCGGTCGCGGCCGACGTGTTGCCCAGATAGTTGATCATGTCGCCAAATTTTTGGACGCGGGCAAAATCAAGTCGCCCGGTCTGTTGGTTCATGAACCCGAACGTGTTCGAGAGCTTGCCCAGTCGAGTGGCGGTTTCCTTGGGTGCGATGTCGAACGCGGTTGACATCTTGGCCGTGGTGTCCACGAACTTACCGATGTCATCCCGAGCGATGCCCAGCGACCCGGCTGATTCAGCGATGTCGGCTAACCCCTTTTGGGAGATTGGGATGGTGCGCGACATCGCCTTGATCTCGTCACCCAACACCGCCGTCTCTTTGCTGCTCAATCCCGTCGTCTTCCGAACGGCGGCCATCGCGTCTTCAAATTCTTGGAACGCCTGAAGGCTCCCACCAATCGCCCCGATCACCGGCCTGCCGATCAGGTTTGCAGCGGCATCAAACCCCGCCATTGCGTCAGCGGCTCGCCCCATCCCGCGCTGCAATCGGGTTGCCCCCTTGCCTGCATTGTTTGCCGCGTTGCCCGCCAAATCCGTCGCCTTGGCAGTCTGTCGCTGGGCACGTTCCAACCTAGACAAAATGCTGTCGATCTTGGCAGAAGCTTGATCGACAGCATTAATCGTGATCGTGAGGGAAGTGCTAGCCACGCTTGGGTCTCGCCTTGTTTTTTGCCTTTTCGATAGCGCGGTGTTTTAGCTGATCAAGTTGCTGAATATGTCCCCACCAAAACCGGGCGATTCGGTGGGTCATCTGTCGAACTTCCGAGTAGGTAAACCCCGCTTCGAGCAACGCCAAAACGTGCAACGGGGTTAGGATTCCCCCTCGGGAAACTGAGCCGCAACAGCCGTCATCAGCACCGAACCCTCTCGAATTGGCAGCGCTCGATATTGTTCGTAAGTCAGCTTTTTGCCGTCAATTTCCACCAATTCAGCAATCAGAAACGGGATGAGTTTCTGTTGCTTTCCACCTGATAAAAGTTGAGCCTTTTCCAAATCCGCCATCGTGCCTTCTCGAATTTTGGCCACCCGACCCGATGGCAGTTTCACCACTTGGTCACCGCTATCCAAAACGTCAGGATTTACGGCATCTGCCAACTCATCCAATGCGTCAAGACATTTTTCGATCTGGTCAACAACATGACCTTTTGTCACGGGACTGGGCGGTTCCGAAGTTCCCACACCCAATTCAGCCAGTGCCAGATCCGTCGCGTCCGTCTTAGCCATCTCTCTCGACTCCTGTTAATCCAAATTACGCCACGTTGCCCAATACGTTGCCGCCACCAATTCCCAAGTTGGCTCGCATCCGTTCGAGCAAATCAACCCCATCAACACGGTAAATGTTGGCAGCAATATCGAGCGCTAAAATTTCCTGTCCGTCGTAGACCCGCTGATAGTAACCCGCGCTCATCACGTACTCCCATTCAGCCAATTCACCGCCCGACAAATCGCCGCCCGGTGTTTCCTTGAACCGACCGCGCAAAGTCGCAATCTGTGGCTTTTCGTCTACCAGAACCCCGTTTTCATAAATTTCAACATTGGCGCGGGCGATGATTTCGTGTGTTCCGATGTGATCGTGGGATGCCTTGTCGAGAGCGGGATGGTAGGACGTGCAAGTGATCGTGCATTCGAGAGGTTCAAATTTCAGCCGATATTCCGGCTTGCCAATCAACCCAAGCGAAGCATCCTCTTCGGTCTCAGTTTCGAGCGTTGGCAACTCCAGTTCATCAACGATCCCATCCAACAGCTCACCATCGATCCACACCGATGCGCGTACAATTTTGCCGATCCGAGACATGGGGTGTACCTCCAAAAATAGGGTATCGGTTTAGCTGATTGAGTCCGGGTTAACGGCGCTCATGATCCTCAGTAGTTGGGCGGTCTGGATCGAATCGCGGGGGGCTGAAACGGGAGATTTCATCGCCTTGCAATTCGGACTCGATCTGGGCAATTTGCCGCTCAAAATGTCCGGGTCTAGCCCGTTCCAAAAGTCTCAGAGAAGACAGCAGTTGAGCGCCCGTCACTTTGTAGCGGTGTTTGTAAAACTCCTTTCGCTCGAAATTGACGCGGGCCAAATCTGTCAGCTTTGAGATTTGGGACTGCAAACGAGCCACCCGTGATTGCTCTCGATCCAAATCTTTTCGCAGTTCATCAATCGTGGCGTTCAGGGGTGTTTGGACAAGCTGGATCAGGTTTTGCTCTCGGGTCGTTAGGCGCTCGCTTTGCAGATCCCAAAACTCACGCTTTTGCGCCCGGTCGCGCTCACGCCATTCAGCCGCTTTCCCGACAATCAGGGCCAACCCCCCAAACACCGCCGCAATTTCAGCAGCGTAATCTCGTATGGTCTGGACTAAATCCGGTGGGGGTGGGGGCGTGGACATCGGTGATAGTAGTGAATGGTTTGTGTGAGGACTGACCCAGCAATCCAGCTAAAGCCAGCAAATTGCACCCCCTGAGAAGTTAGCAGCGAGTAGAGCGCGATCACGGTCAACGTCCCGGTCAAAAAGTGCTGCCAAACCACGATTCCATTTGGAAGTTTTTGATGGGCCCGGAGTAACACCCATCCCGTCACTGCCAAAATCGCGTAGGTTGCGACCGTTCGGGGATTGTTGTCGATCACGCCGGAAGCGGATAGCAGCACACAAAGCCAGACCCCACCAAATCCCCTCATGACTACGCTCCCAAAGTAGACAAGCGCGTGATATCAACCCGCTGCTCAAAGATGATCCGTTGGGCCCCCGGCATCGGGGTCACCTCGTAATCAAATCGCAGAATCCCCTTGGCTAACTCAGTGGGTGGGTTTTTCCGCCGGTCGTAGGAACAGCGACCCCAGACGATTGCGCCCAAGGCAACCTGGGAATCCAGAAATGCGTTCACCGTGGATGGCACGTTGACGATCACGGTGTTGATCGGCTGGTCAATGTAGATCAGACAAGCCCGCTCCAGTGCGAACTGCATCACGTCAAGGGTGCGCCGCACTGAGATCAAATTGTCGATTTCAGCCGACGCTGGATAGCCTGCTGAATATGCGCCCCAAGACACGAACCCGGTCGCGTAATCCCGGTAAATCGTGGCCACGCCCGCGCCCGTCAGCAGGTTGACCTCTGAGTTGGGGTCATTGTGAATGGAGGTCAACAGCCGCTCCATCCCTTGAACCCCGTTCAGTTCCTTGTTCGATGGGCTGTACCAGTACCCGAACCGCAGATCGGTTGCGCTGGCCATCGCCACCCAACGACGCGAGTAGGGTTCAAGGCGCGGGGCATTGGTCGCCACATCGAAGGTTTCAACGTGGGGATAGCAGGGAACAACCCGCTTGGAACTGGTGAAAAAGTTTTCAGCCGGGCCAGCCGCGCCCCGTGATTCCAGGGCCTCTTGAGGGGTTAGCCCCATGGGTGCATCAATTGCCGCAAGCGCCCGCGTCCGTTCGGCAAAGGTCTCAAGTGCTTGCGCTACCTCGATCCGGTCTGACCATCCCGGCGCGGCAACCAACATCGGTTGGAACCCAAGCCGTTGCGTTGAACCCAGCCAAGCTTGGATGCCTGTGCGGCTCCCGTCTTCCAAAGTTTCGCCAATAATTTCGGCTGACGTGACCTCAGACGGATATTCATACGAGACGGTCACGGTTGCCCCGGACGCAATCCGCTGTTGCAACCCGGTCGTAACCCGCGTGATTGTGCCAGCAATCGGATTAATTTCGTAGTCGCGAGACTCTTCAAAAACCACGTTTTGCTCAGAGTACGCCACCCGAATTGCCCCATTGACGGGAATCCCGCCCGTGGGAACTCGCGTAATCACCCCGGACTCTACTGTGAAATCAGCCGTTTCCGCGTAGGTCGTGAACCCGTCAAGGCTTGTGACAGTCTGGACTTCCACTTTGGTATAGGTCACCCGCAGTCGGGCCCCGGACGGAATTGCACCGCCACCCACCCGGGTGACCACACCAGCGGCCACGGTGTAATCGGTAGTCAGGGTGTAAACCGTGCCGTTCAACCCTTCAACCGACAGGACATCGGCAGTCGGTTCACCCGTGTCGTAGGTGTTGGCGGTCGGAGCCAAAACTTTGGTCACGCGACGGGGCAAGGTGATCGAGTCCACGCCCTCCTCATAGGTGACAGATACGGTTGCATTGGCGGGAATCGCCCCCGTGGCCACGCGCGTGATCACGTTGTCCGCAACCGTGTAATCCGTGGTCAACTCGTAAACCGTATTGCCCGACTTGATCGAGACCAGAGTTGCCCCGGTCGGGATTGTGATCGTTCCCGGTGTACCGGCAAACGTCCGGCTCACGGTGTCTCGGTCGGCTCCCTTGAATCGGAACGAACCCGAGTAGTTGGCCGTTCCTTCAAGGCTGATCAGGTCGATGTTTGCCTCACCCGGTTTCGTGCCAACCAAGGTGAGCGCGTCGCCTGTGAATGCCGTGGTTTGGGTGGCCACGTTCAGGTGGATCGCGGGATCGAACACGTTGATGGCGATGATCAGCCCACCGCCCATGTCATCCCGAGCCTTTGCGTCGTAGGGCAGTGAGTAACCGGGGATTGCTGGGCCCAAATACCGGGCCGCGTCACGGTCGTTGGCGATCAACACCGGCTCGTTTATCTTCCGATCCGCTTCAGCCAGCTTGTGGATCGGAGCCGTGCCGATGAACCCGATGGTGCTGGTGCGGGTGATTTGCACCGGAACCAAGCCGGTCGGGATTTCTACGAATTGAACGCCACGAATATATTCGCCAATGGCCGCCATGTCTTAGTCCTCTGTCTTGTTCGGGATGATGAGCTGCTGAGGTGGGCTGGGATTTGCGTTGGGCGTGTGAGAATTGAGGGGTGGCGATTGAGGGTCGTTCGGGTCGCTGGGAGCCGGATCGGGGGCAATCGGCCGCCCGCCTGCATCCAACTGAATCGGAGGGGTTGGGAGCTGAGTGAAGGTGATCGCCTTGGCCAGTGGTTCGGGTTCGAGCGGGGTGTTGTCGGCAACAGCCAGAATTGGGACTGACACCTGTACCGTCCACTGCCAAATCCGGCGGGATGCCCGATCAACTCCCTCGTATTCCGAGCGCACCAACCCGATGGCGGCCCGTGCCGTTGGGATTTGCAGCCCAATCAATCGTGCTTGGGTGATCGTCACCAGGGACTCACAGGATTCGAGCGTGGTGTGTCCGATGGCGATTGTCCAAAGTGCCTCGCCTCGCTGTGTTGGGGTTGGCCTACCTTCGGATGCTTGCCACGTCACCCGTTCCAGCCCCACCCAGGCGTAACCCCTGAAGCTCCCCTTAGCCACGTCCGCTTCTGCTAACGGGTTTGGCTCTTTGGGCTCAACCCCGTAAGGCTCGAACGGAACCCGCAAGCGTTCGATGATGGCGGCCCGTTGTTGCGCGATCCAACTCACCATTGCCGCAACCGCTCCTGAGTAAAGGCTTGCGGCGCGACACCGTAGGAAATGTACCGGCTGTCAAGACCCGTACCGCTTTCAGGGGGCAACACACCACCGCCCTCTGAACCTTTTTGCCGCAATCGGGATAAGGCTAAATCCGCTTGCTTCCAAACGTCCTCTCCCTGATGAGGGTCAAGATGGTAGCGGGCGAACGAAAGGGCGATCCATTTGCGTGAGTCGTATTCGGACGTGGTGAGCGCGTTCCACTCCAGATAGGGGCCGGCTGCTGAGTTGATCACGGCCGTTGCCTGCTCAAGGTGCGCCGCCAACTTGCCCCAATCAGGTTCGGTCTTTAAATCCCGCCCTTCGCCGTTGCCGTTTTGGGTGAGCCGGATCGTCTCTTCGTATCCGTAGGTACGGACAAAATCATCGGGCGTGGCATAGTAATCCGAGTAATCGGGGGCATCTGTTTCCAGGTGCGCCTTACCAAAAGCGTGGTAGGAAACCCGGACGGACTCAGTAGGATCGATCCGCCCCGTCGCCACCCAAGTCAACAGGCCATGCTGCAAATCGACTTCGTAATCGATGCCTCGATCAAAGTCCGGTGGGCTGGCCGCCTGAAGAATCAGATCGGTCAAGCCTTGAGGGAGATAGCCCACCCCGTCTTGATTGATCGCGATTGGAGCCTGTACCACTGGCAACCCTGTAGCGGGTGAGTAGGTGGCCAGCACAATCGACAGCGGCTTGACCCGTCCAAGCGGTAGCGTCCTTACCTCACCCTCATCAGCGTCGTATTCGTAGTCACGGCCGGCCGTGAGCTGCGAAGTCAGGGCGGAAACCCTGAGACTCCAAAGCCACTGATCAGGCAACTCTAAGCGGACGCTGGCAAAAGTGACTACAAGGCTGCGGCGGATCATGGTTCGTCCGGTTCGGGTTCGGTCTTGCGACGGGGTTTAGGGGTTTCCGGCTTGGGTGGTTCCGGTCGGGTGTCGGGCGGTGGGGTTGGTTGCACGGCTTTGGCGTAACCCCGATTAATAAAGGTTTCGACAGCCCCTTGAGGCAAGGTCACAATTTCGCCCGGTTGCCGCCGTTTTCCGTCAATCGTCACGGATACGAGCAATTCGTACAGCACTTAAATCACCTCCTGAGCCAAGAAGGCCGCGCCCATCCCGGTCACTTCAACCTGACGGTCGTAGTTCACGCCGTAGACGACAGACTTTCGGTCTCGAACCTCGTAAGGAGTTTCGGCGGCCGGCATCCCTTGCAAAACGTAGGTATAGAACGCGCTGGGTTCCGCCCGACTCACGTCAACAGAGGGTGTGTAGCTGACCGTGCCGCGCGTGATCGCGTTGGGATTGACGTATGCCAGGATTGCCGATTTTGCCCAGGCCATATCGGTCAATTCAGCATTTTCAGCGCCGTCATCCAAATGCACCGCCTCAGCGATGATGACCTGACTCAACCCCCACATCCGGGCCAGCATTTCGGTGGTCAGCGTTTCGGAAGAGGTGTGCTTCAGTCGATCACGGATATCCTCGTGATCGTCCAGCGCGTCCCAAACTTCGGAGCCAAGTAGCAGGGTGTTGGGTTTTGTCCCGATAGATCGGCGGATTTCTTGGGCCCAATCCTTGACCTGCCGAAACGGGCGGGAACGGCTCGCACCCTCACCCACCGACCATTTGTCGTTGCCCGTGAGAACGGTTTTGTGGTTCGAGTCGTAGTTGGCAGGGTCGGCCACTGTCTCTGCGATTTCCTTCTCCAGTGCCAAGGCGTGACTGCCCATCAACGACAGCATCGTCGTGCGCTCATAGTTGAGTCCCACTCGCGATTCGGTTTCGGAGATTTCCGTGAGATCGGCCAAGTGCTCCAGGCTGTGTTGCGGAATTTCGTAAGGGTCGGCTTCATACCCCCACTCAATCCGTCGAGTCGTACCCCGTGGGGAACGTAGCGTGTTGTAGGTTGCGAAGCCTTCCTTACCAAACTTGATCACCTTGCCCGAGCGGGTTGGCGATTCCACGATGGGACAAATTGCCGTCCCAACCAAGGAAGCGTTTTTGAATCCTTGGGTGATCGTGGTCAGAACCGGGTCAATCCCGATTCGGCGGTCGCGTAGGTTCATTGGCATAGCAGTCCCGTCCTAGAAAATAACGATGTTGGTGAGCTGAGGATTGGTTGCGGATGGGGGTGCTGCCCACTCGTTTTGAGACAGTCGGAACGCGCCCGCTGTACCAGCTACAGCCAGCCCGGACGTACCAGGAGAGACGAATTGCGCTGCCATCGTGCCCGAGAATTTGTACCGGGGTGCGACCGCCGCGCCCGCGTCGGCAAAGTTGAAGCCCGATTGCACCCGGACGGCACAAAGCCCACCGGTCGCCACCGTCACCGCTTCACTAGGTAGCGCGTCATGCTGGGCAATCCCTAACTGCTGAGTTGCGGACGTGCCTACCCGACCCGACTGAACGTCCACAAATGTGAATTGCTTGATCGGCTCCGTGGCCACAACAGTCAAAACATCTTCGGGATGCTGTTCCGGGAAAATTCCAGCCATTACTTGCCCCCTACCGCGCCCAGTGCGGTCACATAGTCAACATTGTTTTCAGCCGCATAAGCCAGCACTTTTTGGTGCAAGGCGTAAGCATCAGGGTCAACAGACATCCCAGGCGGGGCATTGAAATCCGGGGCGATTGCCACCGGCTCCTCAGCGGGAACCACCGGAGCGGTTAGGTCATGCTCAGAAAATGCCGATGCGAGAAAGTCCAGGTGGAATGCCGCCAAGTCTTTGCCGCCTGCCGAAAACTCAGGCGATTGAATTTTGGACAGGGCCGCCAAGAACTCTAGCTGAGTTGCCTTGTGAGCCACCAATTCGGGACGGGTCGATGCGGCCGCGTCAAATTGCCGTTCGAGTTCCGAGAGCTTCAGTCGGTGTTGGGTGGCTGCGTTTTCCAGGGCCAGCGCCTGATTTTTCCGCTCCAATTCAGTCAAGCGAGACTGCATGGCGGCAAACTCGGGAGAACTGGAAAAGTCAGGGGCTTTGGGTTCGGGTGCGACCGGCGTTTCAGTCGGCTCGATCACCGCGCCTTCAGTCGGGACGGTAGGGGTTTCAGGCATGGCGGTATAGGTGTAAAGGTGCGAGTCTTCTTCAGACTCAAAGGCTGGAGTCAGGGGAATGGCGGGCGCGGTTGCACCCAACAGCCCAACATGGGCCAATCCCCATTTCCCCGGCCTGGGATTCGATGGGTGATCGGGATGCCAGAGCCGAACCGAGACCCGGCGAAACGGCTTGAATGGAGCCGACAAAAACTCACGGATTCCGGGAGCTAGCTTGTCTGGGTCGTAGGACACAAACAGTTTTGAGCCTTTCAACTTGATTGCTTCCACCCATCCCAACGCCGGATCGTCAGTAGCAGGGTGACCCGCCACCAACGGAACCGGAGCCGCTGCCAAGTCCTGATCAGCAATCTCGCTGACTTCGGCAGGGACGTACTCTCTTGCTCGCCCCGCTGAATCGGTGTGATTGCCGACCGCGAAAACCTCGATCTCTTGCATGGCCCGATCAAAACTACTGATCCCACCCTAGGAGAGTCCCCAAAGATTGCGGGTTAAACCACCCAAGAGCCATCACCTCAAGGGCTTGGGGCGATGGGGTTAAAGCGCTTTTGTCACAAAGGCAATCAGTAAGATAGGGGCTGTCGAGTTTTCTTTATTTGGTCGATCCCATGCCTCAATCCACCAAAAACCCCGTCCCTTGTGAGCGATTGCAGGCAATCCTCAAGGAACGGGGTTTGACCCAGATTGATTTGTGTTACACGGTTTTTGTGTCCTGTGGGGTCAAGCTGACCCCGCAGCATCTAAATGCGGCGATCAAGGGGCGTGAGTATCCTTCACTCCGGTTGCAAAGGGCGGTCTCGACAGCGCTGAATCTGCCATTGGGTGAGGCGTTCCCTGAGTACCACACCGTGGCCGAAACCCTGATCCGCTGGTATCAAGACTTACGGCAGTTGGGGCGGATTGATTATGCCCCGCTTGCAAGTTTGTCTGGACTGGATTACGCACGATTGGTCTCAATCTTGCGAAAACAGGACGCGCCAACCCACTGGGAACGTCAGGCTTTAGCTCGTGTAGCCGGGATGGGGGTGAGTGAGCTGTTCCCTGAGTTCTAACCGAGCAACGACTGAAGCCACTGCTCTGCCGTCTCTTTCAGTTTTGCCTCATGCCGGGCCCCGATGCCGATGAAGGGGCGGGGTGGGATGCCGCGAGATGTTCCGAAATTGTGGAACGGCGACTTGAAATCGGACGCGGTGATCGTGGCGGTGTTGCCCCCTGTCGATAGGGTAATCCCGCCTTGCATCGCCCCCGATTCCACCAACCCGTGGTAGTTGGGCCCGCCAACCCATCCGGCTCCATCGGGACTGACTTGGCTCGAATAATCCTCCATCGTCATCTGGTGTTGCATCTCACCCAATTGGGTGACCAGCTCCGATAGGTCATGCAGCTTGGATCGGATGCGCTGAAGGTCGGTTAGGGCCGGGCCGTCAATCGTGAATGAGAGAGACATGGTTAGCCTGCCAACGATTTGACCACGGAAATTGCCCCATCCCGAGAGGCCACGTAAACCTCAGAGGTTGCCGCAACGAACGTCGCTGAGATGGGTTCGGGGGCAACCGGGATGCGGGCCACCCGTTGGTTGTCACTCAATCGGATCGCCACCAATTGGTGATAGCCCTCACAGGCCACAAACGCCCGACCATTGGCAGAGTCAATCGCCACTGACACCGGACGCGCCGTAGTCCCGATGGCCACCGACCCGACCGCCGCACCTGAGATGGTGTTGAGGATCGTCACGTTCCCTGAACCCCGGTTGGCTACAACAGCCCGACCCAAGACCGAATCAACCCCAACCCCAATCGGGAACGACCCGACCGCCACGGTGGTAATCGGGGTATCGGTGACGGATGAAATCAGGGTCACGTTGTTGCTGCCTGAGTTAGCCACAAACAGGGTTTGCTGCACTGAGTCAAAATCGATGCCGATCGGACTACTGCCGACCGTGACCGTCGTGGTCTGAGTGCGCGTTGCCCGGTCGATCACCGCCACTCGGTTGTTGGCGCGGTCAACCGCGTAGAGCTTGCCACCCACAACAGCTAGACCTTCGATGAAGCTTGTCCCGCCAACGTCAATCACCGTTGTGGTCTGGGCATCGATGGCGACTTCAAGGATCTGAGACCCAGCGGCTACATAGGCGCGGTTTTCGGATGCCTGTACCGCGACCCGTCCCGAAGCTTCGGTAGCTGTCGAGTAGAGAAATGCATTGTTGGGTGCTAGCAGGTTGTACTGAACTTGGTAGATCGAACCGCCCGACAGCGAAAAGTCCTGGGTAATTGCTTTCGATGTCGAATCGATTGCGAAGATTCGATCCGAACCTTCATCGCTGCCCACTGTGGCGATCACCCGATCATCGTCAGCAGCGACGGCAAATACACGGGATTCGTAGACCGCCCGTTGCGGCCCGGCTGCAACCGATGCGGTCACGCTGCCGGTGGCCGATGCACCACCAAACAGTTGGAAGCCAGCAATAACAGGATGCACGTACAAGGTGTCGCTAGTGCCCGTGATCCGAAAGCGCCAGTGGCGATAGGTTTGAGCGGTTGACAATGCGAAAACCTTTGTTTCGTAAGATTTCCATGCGTTTCCACCTGAGACTGCAATGGATTGAGTGTCAACCGTTGTCCATCCCGAATCGTCTTGAAAGTTGGCGAGTGTCCCATCTTTACCTTGCAGCGTCCAGTTAGTGGGATAAGTGCCGATTGCCACCTGTACCGAATAAGACGTGACCCGAGTAGGGCTACCGAAGCTCACAATCACCCAAGTTGGATAGGATGTTGGCGTAGAGGAAAAGGGCGATAACACAACCGCCGTATCAATGCTTTGATCAAAAATCTGCCAAGTTGATTGATCAGAGTAAGGAATGCGGTCGGGTTTAATAACGTTGTACGCCCTGTCCCGACTCCCAACCAAGATCGGGCTAGCTGAGATGTCACTGGTTAGCACTGGAATCAGCGGCTTGGGTACTGTCGAGGCCCCCGCGTCCTGAACCTGCGAGGTCGTGTCCACAATCCCGAGCGAAACGGTCTTGGTCACGCCGCTTGCCACCTGAATCGAAGCGATGTTGGCGGCCACGGCTGCACCGCCCCCGGTGTTTCCCAACGGCGGGATTGGCTCGAAACGGGATTGGGCGGCATCCCACGCCAAGGTGTAGCCATCAGCCACGCCGGTCAAGTCCACGGCAAAGTTGGCGGGCAAGTCGAGAGCCAGTTTTAGGGTATCCGGGGTAATCACAACCCACTTATTCCCAGCGGCTTGGTACTGGAGCAAAACGCCATCAACCAACCCGGTCAAATCAACGGGACGGCCACCCACAGATGACGATGTGGCGATGGCAGATTGCACCGCGAGCGTCAGGGTGTTGAGGGCTTCAGTGTTTTCGGCAAAACGTTGGGCGATAGTGCTAGGCATGGCTTAAAGGGTGGCGAGCTTGAGGGATTGGTTCGTGAGGATGGTGATCTTGGTCATATCGAGCGTGTTCTGGGTCAACCAGGGCACGTCGCACAGCATGGTCAAATCGTTGCCGTCATCGGTGATCGTGATCGCTTCGATGGGGAGTCCCGACAGGGCTAGGGTGATTTCCACCAGTAGATCGGAGACGGCAGTGGACTTGTAGAGCAGCGGCGGGGTTGATCGGGCTGCGATTGCGAAAAGCTCACCCGTATCGAGGAAGCACCCCACTTCGGTGATCGGGGTCTCCAATCCTGGGTCTGTGAGGTAGCCCGCAATCGACACCTCATTCGGGCCTGAGTCTGTCCAGTCCGAGACCGGGAATCGGGCGATCTCGCTCTTGAGCGCGGTCTCGGTTCCGTTGGGTGGTGTGGCGTAAGTGCCTGTACCGATCGCGATTTCCACGATCTGTACCGACAGACCCGCGATCCGAGCGTCGGTGGCGGCTGTGATGCCTGCGTTGGTGATGAGGGCTGGGATCATAACTGAAACTCCAGAATCAAAGCGTCGAGGCGAGAGCGAATTGGGTCGCCATCGGGTGAAGGTAGCTGCAATTTCAGCAGGTCAATTGCTGACAGAAACGCCATCACTTCGTCGGGTTCCGCTCCATAAGAACAGCAGGCATCAATTGCTGATGCCAATAACGTTATGGCGAGAGTAACATTGGGTGAGGTTAACCCAATCGCTACGGCATTTTGGTACTCGGTTGTTGACAGCAACGCGCGACGAAATGAGAGCCATCTGTAAGCAGAATCGACATTAATTAGATGAGCGTGTTGAGCTTCCGATGGAGTCATCCCGTCAGGAACCCCAATCTCAAACGTCAAGCCGTTGTGCGCGAATTTGTGGATCACGGCTCGTACTCCCCAAATAACTCAATTTCTTGGAAGACAAAAATAAGACTGCCGTTGCTATTTGCCGCCGTTTGAATGAGTGCCAATTGATTGCCACTTACTGGAGTCGTGACGGGGAAGAAAAAATAATTATTTACCCCCGTCAATTGAGATTGTCCTGTCCAGCTTTGTACCAATGTCCAGTTGGTAACCTCTGTGGCACTACTTAGTCCAGTGCCGGTATTTACTCGCAAGGCAAAAGAGCGAGGGTCTGACCCACCAATCCCGCCAAGCTGGATCCAGAAACCAGTACAGCGAAACTGTTTTTGAAACTGCCAGCCGCGCCAAGAGTTCGCAAGGGAGGAAGTGTGGACGTTTTGTCCGCTTGCAACACGATCTGTAAGGTTTGCTACCGTGTTCGCCAGCTCACCGCTAGTAGCAGCAATAACAACTCCATTAGTGACGGGGTTGACATAGGATCCAGAGCCGCCACCAAGCCAATGGAAGAGACCGTGAGCGCTGTTGGGATTTTGAGGGTTATTGGCCAACGGTGTTCCGCCGTAGGCAAAAACCAAGGAGGGTGGCTCGCACCCTTGAGCAATCCAGTTACCTCCACTTGCGATAAAGACTCCGCGCTGACCCGGCAAAATCCGAACCCGATCTGTTGCTGCAATTGCCGCGCCTGTTGACCGAGCAATCCCCGATATCGTTGCCGTTCCACCGCGCACAATCGTGATCGCCGCCGTGGTGTCGTTGATCACGTTGTGAGAGCCAGAGGCACTGGCTGGCAAGGTTAGTTCGGTCACGCTTCCATCAGCCACGCAATTCTCATTGGCGCTGAGTGTGGCGTTAGCGATTCGGACTGTCCAAGCCAGGTTGCCACCGCCGGCCGCCGTACTCCAGACGATTGCCGACCCATCAAAGGTCACAACTTGCCCAGTTGTTGCGCCTGATGTCGAAAGCTTCGAGAGGGCCAGGGTCGGGATTTGGGCGGATGGGATTAGCGTTGATGCGTCCAGACTGGCCACGCCATTTGCAGCACCCCGCGCGGTCGTGTCGAGCTTGCCTGAGAGAGCGGTCACCAGTCCCGTGACATCGGATTGGGCAATGGCCGCCCATGCCCCATCCCCTCTCAGATAGTTCGCCGCCGATGGCGATCCGGTTCCGAGCCGTGCGGATGCGAAAACGCCAGACGTGACATCAGCGGCCGCGTGGGTGTGAGATAGAGCCGATTTCCCATCCAATGCCGCCTGAAGCCCCACGGTGTCGGCAATTGCCAGCGTCACCGCCCCGGTCTTGCCCGCAACCGAAGTCACGATATCGGGAGGGATCAGCCATTCAACCCAGTTCGATAGGGTCGTTGCCGGTTCCGCCGTGAGGATGAAGGTACGGCTCACATCGGTACGGCGGGCTAAGTCGCCAGTCTGGGCGGCCAATGCCAGCATCGCGGCTTCCGATGCCACCGTGAACACTTCGGTGATGGCCAGCGCGGGCAATTGAGCGTTCGGGATTTTGCCCGTCCCGTCCAGAGTCGCCACGCCACCCGAGACACCCAAGGATGAGGTCAGCACCCTTGCATCCAGAGCCGCCTGCAACCCAGTCACATCTGAGATGACGTGGGTATGGGTTAGCGCGGCTTTTGCGTCCAGAGCGGCTTGCAATCCTGAGACAGCGGCAACGTTCAAAGCTTGCCAGGATGAATCCCCCCTGAGATATGCCCCGGCGTTAGCCGTGCCAGACCCGAGCCGTGCCGTGGTAAACGTGCCGGATGTGATGTCAGATGCAATGTGGGTGTGGACTGACGCGGCTTTTGCGTCCAACGCGGCTTGGAGTCCCGTGATCGTGGCGATTGCCTGGGTTCCGGTATGAGTTGCGCGATCTCTGAGTTGAGCGTCCGTTGCATTGGCGGTCGCGCCTGCGGCCACCCCGTCAAGCTTGGCTTTGTCAGCAGCGGTCATGGCCCCTGCAATCGAAGTGGTGACGATGGGCAGTTGAGCCACTGGCACTAGCCCGGATGGATCGAGGGACGCAACCCCAGACGGTTGGGCTAACTGCGAATCATCAAGCTTCCCATCCAACACAGCGGTCAGACCCGACACATCCGAGATGGCAATCGGAAGCGTGACGCTACCACCGCCACCGGAGCCACCGGAGCCACCACCGATAGACCCGCCCAGCGACAGACCCGATAGGTTCTCGATGCTAAACACAGACGGGTAAAGCAGGAGCCGCAAGAACAAAGCCCCGGCTGGCGAGTTCAGTAGGTCGATGTCCGTGCCCACCGCAACCCGAGTCATCGCCAACCAATCGAGCGACGCGGCAACCGCAAAGGTCGTACCGTTTACGGCGATCAAAGTCGAATCGGAACCCGCCGACAGGGCGATCCGAGTCAACCCCGTGCCCAGCGTGATCGATTGGGAGTAAACCTGAACGCCTGCTGTGTTGAACGCCCGAATCAGCCCGCCATCGCCGGACGCGGTACGACGAATTTCGATCCGGGGCTTTGAGCCTGTGGTGGCTCCCAAGGCAAACAAACAGCCATCAACCGCCGCACCGGGATAAAGCTCTGCGTAGATTGAAGCTGAATCGGCAGGCGTGAGCGGGGTTGAAAGTGTCGAACTGCGAGTGTCGATTACCTTGGTTGCAACTGCCGTCGTAGTCAAGGTTCCAAGGTTTGGCACGTATCCAGCCGGGGCGATCTGCGTACCCCAAAACACCACCGTGCCCACCGCGCCCGCCAATCCGCCTGGATAAATTCGGATCCGGGTATTTGCCACCGATGCCAGGTTTGCGACAAATCCGACATACCACCAACCGTTCGGGTAGCGCTCGACTCGGATGTTGCTGGGCACGATGGCGCTGTTGTCGGGCGTGGCAATCCCGGTGGTCAGGTCAAAGGCGCAACGGGAGAAGGTCGTGCCGTTGTCGCCTGACAGCCACAGGGTCACGACCGAGGCAGAGCCAGCCCGGAAAAATCCCGAGACCGCGTAGTTGCCCGCCCCTTCGGTGGGAACCGAGACCACGCTTTGTTGGGTGTATCCGCCTGAGAGTGTCGAGCCAACTTGCACCGCCCCGGCTGTACCACCGGGATTGTTCACGCCCGATGTGGCCGCCACCGTTGCGCTCACCACCGTCCATCCCGTAACAGAAGTGTTATAGGCGCAATAATTCCGAATTTGCCCCTCTGCCAACAGCCCGGCCGCGTCGGGAGCGTAATGGAGCCGAGCGGTTGCGGCGGTTACGTACAGCCGACGTGAGTTAGCCCGGTAGGCGCTGGTTGTACCTGAGAAGGCAGGGAACCCAGACACGACCTCTGAGACCCCACCGCGCCAATCGACAGCGGCAACCGGAGCCACGCCCCCGATCACGGGATGCCCGTTCGCATCGACTGGAGTGCCACCGCCGCCCGATGGCTGTTTCCATTCCCAAGCGGTTGCGCCCGTTGCCGTCAAGACCAAACCTTGTGAGGCCGCGTTGGATGCGGTTGCGAGCTTTTCATCTAGCGCGGTCTGGAGTCCGGTAATCGCGGCCACGTTCGGAGCCACCCATGAGCCATCCCCTCTCAGATAGTTCGCTGCCGATGGAGTACCCGCGCCAAGCCGTGCGACCGAGACTAGCCCGGATGTGATATCCGCACCCGAATGGACGTGAGCGGTTGCGGCTTTCGAGTCGAGCGCGGTCTGCAAGCCTGGAATATCGGTGATCGTAAGAATCACATCACCGATATCGCCATTAACGGATGAGACGGACGTGGTAGCAGAAATTTGAACCCAGTTGGCAAGGGTGGAAGCCGGTTCCGTCTGAAGGATAAAAGTTTGCCCGGTATCCGTTCGGCGGGCAACATCCCCCTGCTGGGCGGTTAATGCCAGCATTGCCGCTTCGGAAGCCACCACGAACGTTTCGCCAATGGCCAGCGACGGGATTTGACCGGGCGGGATTTTGCCATCGGAACCGAGAGAAGCCACGCCGGACGGTTGCCCTACCGTACTGCTCAATACCCGAGCGTCAAGGGCGGGCTGCAATCCGGTCACATCAGCAATGACGTGAGAGTGGACGGACGGCGCTTTTCCATCCAATGCGGTCTGGAGTCCGGTGATCGTGGAAATTCCCTGAGTGTGGGTGATCGGCGCTTTCCCGTCCAATGCGGTTTGCAGCCCCGGCACATCTTCAATGCCACCCACGGATCCGCCCCCAATCCCATCGGGAATCTGAAGGATCGGAATCTTGCCCGTCGCGTCCAATGTGGCGAAACCGTTTGGCTCCCCTCGCTGCAAGATGTCGATGGGGCTGTGTTGGTGGATCGCATTGGCCTTGCCCGCCACTTGCGCCTGCAATGCAGTCAGGTCAACCCCAACCCCCAACTCTTCCTTCACCGCGCCCCAAGTCACGGTCTTGTCGAACGCGCCCGGACGCGACACCAAAAGCCGGTCGCCATCTTGAAGGTCAGCGCCGGGTAGGGTCTCAAGATCGGAGACGGTGATATCGAATTGGTCTGGCATTAAGGAACCCCCGTCACGGGCAAATCGAGAGCAAGCCGGCCGCCGCCCTGGAAACCCAACCGCAATCCCGATTGAGTCGAGACCACGGTTGGGATCTTAGGAGTCGAGACCGTGAGCCTAGCGGTTAGTCGTTTGCCGGCCGCTGCCCTGATTGTTGCCTTTGGGCGTGGAATCCCGGCGTTAACCCTGGCAATCACCGTCCCTCTTTTGGATGCCGCGACCCGAGCCGGGCCCAACTGTGGACGGGTTGCAATGGCCAATTCAAAACCCGACCGGGCTGGTTTGGCGGCTTCGATCAACTGATAGGCCTTGGCCCAAAATGCTGGGTCGGATACATCAAATCGCGGATCACCCGATGGCAATCCCTCGCCATCGATCGCGACCCTGAAGGTGTGGACTTGACGGCGTGGGATGGATTGCCACCACTCAGAAATCACCACGCTGGAAATCCCTAAGACCCCAAGGGCCCGCTTCACTGCAAACGGGGTTCCTTTGGTGCGATGCAACTCGATTGACCGCCACAGCAGTTCCCGGTATTCCGATTCCGTCATCTCGGGAACGACGAACTCGGAAGCGCTGAGTTGGGTGATCAGGCTTGGAATGGCCGTGGCCGTCACCCGGTCAAAGTCGTACACCAGGGCGTTGGAGTAAGGCAGATCGGCGTATGCCGCGATCAACTTCCAAAGCGCTTGCGTCCGGTCATCTTGAGCAATCGATGGCTGAATTGGATTCATCAATCACCACCCAACTCGAAGTATTTCCGATTCGTTTCGTCGTAGCCTTCCCATTCGATCAAATGCCGGAGGGTCTCAGCATCTTGGGGCAAGGGCGTGATTTCCCCGTCGTAATCCGACCCGACCGGCTCTAGGGAGTGTCCGCAGTAAAAGGCTGATGGCGGGCAAGCTTTTGACCAGAAGGCGGCATCGTTCGGGAAAACTTTGCCCTCCATCGCCGTGTGGGTTTCGCGCGGGTTTTGCACCTCTCGCACCCGGACATACCGGACATACGGCGCACCCTGAATCGAGTTCCAGACCTCACCACGCCGTTTCTGCTCTGCCTGCAAAAGCTCGATATTGGCCGCGTCAAACACCGAATCGAACTTGCCGGTCAAGCTGAAGGCAGGGGGTTCGGGATTGAGCCGATCGGCATTCGGATCGGGCGGGATGGGAGCGACCGGCTCAGGTTCCGCAAATACCGTCCCGTAAATTTCCGTAACGTAATCCGGGTCAAGCTTCCGGCCGGTTGCCGCCGCCAACTTCTGGTCACGATCCGCCCGTTCCGTCAGATTCTCGACATCATCGAAGTCACGCCAGATGGTTGGGGCTTGGGCGGATGGGAAATTCAGTCGCGTGATCCATTCAGCCAGGGTATTCAACGCCGCACCGCTCAAAGCGTCCGAATCGGACTTGGCTAGCTTCATCGCCACCCGTTCGGCCACTTCATCCCGAGCGCGGGAGCCACCGCCTGATTGCTGATTGGTTAAAGCGGTCTGACCACCGATGACGCGGGCGATCTGATTATCGAGAAATTCAACCATCGTGTGCTGAATATCCCGATCATTTCGTGTTGATTCCAAGAAGTCAATCACCACGCCATCGGGAGCTATCAGGTGATGTTCAGGGGCGAAATACTCAAGAAATGATTTAACCTCTTCATACACGGGATGCCCCTCACCCACGCCAGCGGGAAACATTGCCCTAATCAAAGCCGTGGCTCGACTAACCGCAACTAGCCAATCCTTAAGGCAATCCTTTTTGAATTGGTAATACCACCAAAGGACAGAGCCTAACCCTAACCCGTAAGGATTGGAGCCGCCGCCGATATCAAATGTGTAAACCAGGATTCGATAGGGCGTGGTGATAAACTCCCCTCGGAATGGCTTATCGCGCGTCAGAATCTTAACGGCATATCCCATGTGGGTGACAGCATTTCGTGGCGTGTCTTTTGTCACCAACTCGAACTTAATTCGGCGTGACGGAATGGGAGTGAACCCCGCAATCTGCCAACCGGATCGCCCCTTCTGCCATGAGACCTCTACCGCCTGGAATCCTCTGAGAATTGCCATCATTAAAGATGAGCAAAACTGATCGAAGTTGACGCTGGAAGGTGCGCCCGATTCTCGTTTCGCCCCCGCCCAACGAACACCTAAAAGCTGCTCAGAAACCAAGTCGGCTGCTTTTTTATCCGCTCGTTTTTCGGACGCGGGAACCACCCGAACTTCTCGCGATAGTGTTGCACCGATTCGGTTTTGAAGACACGCTAAAGCGTTCGGGTCTTTGAGGATTTCATCATATTTTGAAATATCCGAACTGAGGATATTTCGTAATAACAAATCCTCAATTGGAATTTCGCCGGACGGGAGCCAATATCTTGGATCGTTCTCGTATCCAGCAATTCGATTGGGCGTGGTTAATCCTTGGGGCATGGGTGGCAACAGGTCTCGGATGCTTCCATCGTGCCGGATGGGGCGGGATGGGGGTGGTTAACTTCAAAACCCAGCCAATCCCCACGGCCGCACACCCGCCACGATCCGACCAACCGCTTTCGGCGCGGAATGCCCGCCCACAACGGCATCCGCAAGGTTCGGTGATCGACCCAACCGCGCCCTGGTCTTGCCCTTATCCTCGATTCGGATTTTGTCGGCGGCGGTCAATTCCCACCAGATCGCGCTCATTTCTGTGAACAACTGATCCTCAACATCACCCAACGGTGCGATGGCAGCCTCACCCTTTTCAAATGCCATCCGCAATCGCCAGAACTGTTCGGCTTTGGCATTCAGGAATTGCACCGGGTCGGTTGCCGCGCCGCCCCAATCGAACGGACAGGCCGCAATCCCATCCCGCCGTAGGTTTCCGAGCGCACCCGCCCCAACACCCGATCGGTCAACGGCCACGGCCGCGCCCTTCGGAATCTGACGGGCTAGCCATTGGGCGGCTCTGGGTACGTCTTCCCAATCCCCTTTGCCCGGTAGCGAATCTACCTTGACCAGCAACGAATCGCTCCATTCACTCATGGCCGAATCGTCACCACCATCCCCAACGTCCAGACCAAACCGGCTAACCGCCCTTGGGTTACGCCACTTCGCTGGGTTCGCGTCGTATCGGGCCCGTGCTGCTACCAACAATTGGCGCGGGATGACCGATTGCGCCGCGTCCGTCGGGAACGTCGCCTCGATCCGTGCCTGCCATCGGGGGGACGACTCACCCCATTCAGCCCGTCGCGCTTCGATCCATGCTGGGGTGATCGCACCGGGTATGGCGGCTGGTAACTTGGCCAGTTCCGTGGGGTCAACGGGAAATCCCGGCTTGAGGCGATGCACCCCATCTGAGTCGAGTTGGTAGAAGGGAGCCACGTTCGGATGTCGCCATGCCGCCAACCGAATCACATCACGCGGGTTTTTGCCACAGGCGAGAGCAAAGGGCGTTTGGGCGCGGGTCGGGTTGCCGATGGCCAGCAGTCGGTTATTGTCCAAGTCCGTCAAGCATGACACCATACCCGTCCACACGTCCGGGCTGATACCACAAGCTTCATCAGCGATGATGAGCAACCGGGGGGCGTGAATCCCCTGAAAATTCGTATCGCTCGTGTCGCGGGACGAGAAGCCATAAGCCTGGGCGGTTTCATCCAATCTGAGAAAAGTCTGGCCACGCTCGCCACCCAATACAGACCGATGTTCATCCCACGCTTTCCGCACGTACCGCCACAAAAGTTCCTTCATTTGCCGCGCGGTTGGGGCCGTGGAAATTACCAGCCCGCGCCAACAGAACACGCCCCACAGCAGCAGCATCGCCGCGATCCAGGTCTTGCCTTGCCCGTGGGAAGACGGTACGAGGGTAACGGGACGGGCAATGACATGATCAACAATATCCCGCTGGTCTGGGGTAAGTTCAACCCCAAGTGCCTCACGGAAGAACACCACCGGGTCACAGTCCGTCCAGTCCCGTCCGGTGATTGCCCCTGCCTTCTGGGCATTCTTGATGAGGATTAATTCAGCCTTGGGAGTGAGGGTCTGCTGATAGCTGGCCATGCAATCCTGGAATTTCTAATTGGGTGACGCTGTACCCGTTGCTGCTCAGCTCTTTGATCATGTCGCTGTACGAGTAGGTCACGCCTTGCACCCGCGCCAATAGGTCGTAGCCTTTAAACACCGCTTCCCACCGTTCCGAATCGGTCGCGCCTTGGATCGCCTGGATCAGTCCGTTGGCAATCCATGAGCGCACGTCTTCAAGGCTCCCCTCAAAATCCTCTCGACATTGAGCCACGGCGGCCCGCCAATACTCACCCGCCAACTCACGGTCAATCCCGTGGTAAGTCTGCAAATGCCGAACAATTTGCCCACGGGTCTTAAGCTGTCCCAGCAGGCAATAAACTTGATCAACGATGGCGGGATCGAGAGCGGAATCGAGCGACATATTTGGTATTGTGCCGGTCAAGCCAAGCTCAATCCCGTTAACCGTGACAGCTTTGAGCCTCATTCGAGCATCACGATTCAGCGCAATCCTCAAAAACCACACCCCATCCCGGTTCTGTCTTTCTCAGAAAAACTGGGATGGGGTGTTTAATACCCCCAACATGTAGTCCACAAGATCGCCACGGTGGCATCAGGGTTTTGGGCGATTGAGCGATTTGGGCGATTGAACGACCAGCCCAAAACGCCTTGCCCTCCACGATCTCGTTACACCGATAGCACCCTCGGGTTAACCCACCCCAAGAACCGGTCGTGAGTAACCCGAATAACCGTCGTGCGACCAGTGCTATTCGGCGCAGCGTTCCTACTAAATGCGGTTGTCCAACAGTTTCTTCGTGGCTTCCACAATTTGGGCCGGCTGCACGATCGTCAGATTCTCCAGCATCCCGTTATAGGGCGTGGGAATATCCTGCGAAGACAACCGTACCGGCGGCGCATCCAAATCATCAAAGCATTGTTCAATGATTTGGGCCGTCAATTCTGCCGCAATGCCGCCCGTCTTCATGCATTCCTCCACAATCAGCACCCGATGGGTCTTGCGCACCGAAGCGGCGATCGTGGCCATATCCAACGGCTTCAGGGAAATCAGGTCAATCACTTCCGGATCGATCCCTTCCTTCTCCAGGGTTTTCACCGCCTGCATCACGTGGTGGCGCATCCGGGAGTAGGTGACGATCGTGATGTCTTCGCCCGATCGCACCATTTCCGCCTTGTCCAGCGGCAACAGATATTCTTCGTTCGGCAAATCTTCCTTCAGGTTGTAGAGCAGCACATGCTCAAAGAACAGCACCGGGTTGTTGTCACGAATTGCCGACTTCAACAGACCCTTGGCGTTGTAGGGCGTGGAGCAAGCCACAATCTTCAACCCCGGAACCGCCTGGAAATAGGCCTCTAGGCGCTGGGAATGTTCTGCCCCCAACTGGCGACCCACCCCGCCGGGGCCCCGGATCACCATCGGAATCGTGAAATTACCGCCAGAGGTGTAGCGCAGCATCCCAGCGTTGTTGGAAATTTGGTTAAAGGCCAGCAACAAGAAGCCCATGTTCATGCCTTCCACGATCGGGCGAAGACCCGTCATGGCCGCACCCACAGCCATCCCCGTAAAGCTGTTTTCCGCGATCGGGGTATCCAGCAGCCGCAGATCGCCGTATTTCTTATACAAATCCTTGGTGACCTTGTAGGAGCCGCCATAGTGACCCACATCTTCTCCCATCACCAACACCCGAGGGTCACGGGCCATTTCTTCGTCGGTTGCTTCACGAAGGGCGTTGAAGAAAATCGTTTCTGCCATCGGTTTGTTGTGGAATTCGTTGTGGAAGTTGAATCAAGGTTGGCTCAGCGGGGTTTATTGTACCGCCAAGGTTGCGCCCGATCGCGCCTAACTCCGGCCGTGGGGCCCCAAATCCCGTCACGGTTTGTTCAAAAATCAACCTTAACGATCGCCCCCAACCCACAGAAACCAAGCCACAATACGAGGCAACGCGCACTGCAAACCGCGCCACCGTAGATCGCGAAATCGCGCCACCGCAAAGCGCACCCCAAGCCCCGCGCTCGCTAGGGTTTTGATTTTTAGGGTTTTGACTTTTTAAGGACGGATTCACTATGGGCCTACTCGACAGCGTGTTTCGGAAAGCAACTCCCGACGGGACGATCACCCTGTCTTCGCCCGAGGCATTTGCGGCGATTTTGGTGATTGCCATGGCCGCCGACGGTTACGCCACCGATGAAGAAGTGTGCACCCTCCGCGACAGCCTCTATCGAATGCAACTGTTCAAGCGCTTTGACGAAGAGCACATGGCCAAAATGATCGACAAACTCTTGGGCATCATGCAAGCCCAAGGGCCCGATGCACTGTTTCAAGGGGCCCAAGTGGCCTTGCCCGAAGACCTGCGCGAAACCGCCTACGCCGTGGCCGCCGACATGACCCTCACCGACGGAACCTTGGATGCTTCCGAGCAAGAATTTCTCACGGAACTGGCCAGCGCCCTCGCCATTTCCCCCCAAACCGCTGAGTTGTTGATCACCGCCATGACCATCAAAAATCGCGGCTAAGCAAAGATCGCGGCTAAGGCTGAGGCCAACAGGTCAGCAGCCCAAGAATCGCGATCGGGGATAGGCCACCCTAGAAGCGCAGCCGTTTTTGAGGGCGAATCCGAGGGCTAATCAACGGAGCGATTGACCACCGCCCCAGAAAGATTCCCCCAAAAGCTCGTTTGGGGAGCACCGTTTGCTAGGCTGGCTTTGCACCGAAATGCAATCTCCAACGTTCCTCAATGGGCGCGACTTTAGAACAAATTGCCAGCTACCTCGATCGCCGGGGTTGGACCTACGACATTGATCACGAGCGATCGTGGATTGTCACCGCCGTTCAGGCCGACAACCTCGATGACTTTCAATTGGTGGTGCAGCTCGAAGAAGAAGGGCGTTTTTTCAAGCTGTTTGCGCCCCAGGTCATCAGCGGCATTCAAAACCACCCCCACAAAGCCGCCATCTTGCAAACCATGCTGAGCATTTCTTGGGAAACCAAAATGCTCCAGTGGGAATATGACCCCTCCGATGGAGAAATTCGAGCCATCATTGAATTTCCCCTGGAAGATGCTCCCCTCACGGAAAAACAATTTAACCGCTGTTTGGTGGGGCTGATTCAAATTGTTGATGATTTCGCCATGCCGCGCCTGATGGCCGTTATGGAAACAGGGCTGGACCCAAACGATGAGGAGGCTGGGGAGCGGCTGTTGTTGGCCCTTCAGGAAGAGGCCCCCGGCCTGCTGGGCATGTTGGAACGGGCCATGGAGGCTCGCAAACGGCGCGGCTTGTTCCCTTGAAGAACCAACGGCGCGATCGATCCAGCGAGGGATCGGTACAGGAGCGAGAGGAGGAGTGATGATCAACACGGCAAGGGGCGATCGGGTGGACATGGCTCCCGTCACGATCGCCATCATTGGTGCGGGCGTTTGGGGAGCGGCCTTGGCCCGGCTGGCGCGGCAAAATCCCCAGGCGATCGTGCGGCTGTGGTCGCGGCGAAGTCCCGAGAGTCTGGCGGAGGCGATCGGGGGAGCCAACTTTGTCCTGTCGGCGGTGTCGATGAAGGGGGTAAGCGACTCGATTGCCCGGTTAGCGGCCACGGAGATGCCCCCCTCCACGGTATTGATCACCGCCACCAAGGGGCTGGATGCCCAAAGTCACCAAACACCTTCCCAGATGTGGCATTCGGCTTTTCCCCAAAACCCGATCGTGGTGTTGTCGGGGCCCAATCTTTCCCAGGAAATTGAACATGGGTTGCCGGCCGCGACGGTGGTGGCCAGCTATGACCAAGGGGCGGCCGAAGCAGCCCAGCGGCTTTTTGCCTCTAATGTGTTACGGGTTTATGCCAACCTTGACCCGATCGGGACGGAATTGGGCGGAACCCTCAAGAACGTAATGGCGATCGCGGCGGGCGTTTGCGACGGTTTGCAATTGGGAACCAACGCCAAGGCAGCCCTCCTGACCCGGGCCCTACCGGAAATGATTCGGATTGGCACGCATTTGGGAGCCCAAGCGGAAACATTCTTTGGGCTGGCGGGCTTGGGCGACTTGCTGGCCACCTGCAACAGTGCGCTCTCGCGTAATTACCAGGTGGGCTATGGGCTGGCCCAAGGGAAACCCCTCGATCGCGTCCTGGCGGAAATTCACAGCACCGTGGAGGGGATCAACACCGTGGAGGTGTTGGTGGCCATTGCCCGCGAGCAACAAATTCCCGTCCCGATCGCCCGTCAAGTCCATCGCCTGCTGCATGGCCAAATCACGCCACAGCAGGCCGTGCGCGCCTTGATCGATCGCGACCTCAAGCAAGAATTTGAAGACGAGCTACTCTGAGCCAGCGGCCCGTGAATCTCCAACTCAGCCCCAGTTCAGCCCCAACTCATTCCAAGTCCCACAAGCCAGCCGATCGCCCCGCCAAGCACTCGCCAAATTGCCCGTAAAATAAGGATTGGCTCATGGCTTCCAGGGCCGGCGTTTCCCAACTCAACGCCCCTTGCCCAGGCGATCGCCTTTCCCTCGCCGGTTGAAATCACCGTTGAAATTCCCATGCAAGACTTTTTGAATAACGTTTTACGCTATCCCCGCTTTCTAATTAGCTTCAGCCTGGGCGTGGTGCTCACGCTGCTCTCGCCCTTTACGGGATTAATGAAAGATCGGCGATCGGCCATTGCCGTGGGCTGCTTATTTGCCTCTGCCTTGGGATTTGTGTTCTTCACGCTGCGGGCCATGTTGGGCTTGGCGGAAGTTCAATAAAATTCAACGGCAAAATTCAGCGGCAAAATTTAACGGCCAGCGTTTTCGCGGCATTTCGACTGCATTTTTGGAGAATTGAGCAATGGCTACAAACCGGCGAGTCGCGCGGGTGGCGGAAATGATTCGGCGCGAAGTCAGCCAGATGCTGATGAATGATATTAAGGACGATCGAGTGGGGCTGGGGATGGTCAGCGTCACCGATGTGGATGTGTCCGGCGATTTGCAACATGCCAAGATTTTTGTCAGTGTCTATGGCACGACGGAAGCTCGCGAAGCCGCCATGGCCGGTTTGCGATCGGCTACTGGCTATGTGCGTAGTGAGTTGGGGCAGCGGGTGCGGCTGCGACGAACCCCGGAAGTGATTTTTATCGAAGATAGTTCGATCGAGCGGGGAAGCCGCGTTCTCAGTCTGTTGGAACAGCTTGAACAACACCGCAAAGAACATCCCCTAGACTTGGAGACGGATCACCAAAATGGGGCCGATGCAGCCTTAGTTGATGATGAACTAGATGACGATCTAGATGATGAATTCGATGATGAGCTAGACGACGAATTTGAAGACGAGTTCGACGATGATGAGCTGGACGACGAAGACGAACTTGATCATGAATTAAATGCAGGATCGGAGGCTGGCTAATTGCCATGAGTTACCTAGAAACCGCTGCTGATTTTTATCGGGCCGCCGCCGTTACCCCAGAAGTGGGACTGTGTTGTGTTCAAGGCAGCACGGTGCAATTTCCAGGGCTGCGAATTCCCGCCCGCATGTCCAACATGAATTATGGTTGCGGCACAACCGTGCAGCCCACGGAACTCACTGGACAACCCACCGTGCTCTATGTGGGTGTGGGTGGCGGTTTGGAAGCTTTGCAATTTGCCTATTTTTCGCGGCGACCGGGCGCGGTGATTGCGGTGGAGCCGGTGGCAGAAATGCGATCGGCGGCGATCGAGAACTTACAGCAAGCCGCTCAGTTAAACGACTGGTTTGATTTGAGCTTCGTGCAAATCGTGGCCGGTGATGCCTTTGAATTGCCGATCGCCCCTGAGTCGGTGGATGTGATGGCCCAAAACTGCTTGTTCAATATTTTTGAACCGGCAGATCTCGATCGGGCCCTGGCGGAAGCACACCGCGTTCTGAAGCCCGGCGGCCGGTTGATGATGAGCGACCCGATCGCCCAACGCCCCATCCCCGAACACCTGCGCCAGGATGAACGGCTGCGGGCCATGTGCCTTTCCGGGGCCCTCACCTACGAAGCCTATGTCGATCGAATTGTGGCCGCCGGATTTGGCCAAGTGGAGGTTCGGGCCCGCCGTCCCTATCGCCTTCTCGATCGCGCCACTTATCAAATTGAGAGTGACCTGCTGCTCGAAAGCCTCGATAGCGTTGCCTTTAAAGTCCCCATTCCTGAGGATGGCCCCTGCATTTTCACGGGCAAAACAGCCATTTACACCGGCCCCCAAGATCACTACAACGACGGCTAAGGTCATCAACTCGATCGGGGCGTACCGGCGGGTGTTTGCGACAAAACCGCTGCCCACTTGGGAGCCAAAGAACCCGATCAAATCACCATCACCCCCTCCACTTGGCACTATCGCGGTGATGGTTGCTGTTAGGAATTGGCGCTGGCGCGGAGCCAAGCCGCTTCAGCACTGTTCCGGCTCAAATCCGGCTCAAACGGCCTCGGCACGCAGGGCGATCGGCAACTCAATGCAGAACTCAGCCCCCACTCCCTTGGCTGACTCAACGGTTAATTGACCGTGGTGATGATTCACGATGATTTGATAGCTACTGGCTAAATTTAAGCCCACCCCTTGCCCGATCGGTTTTGTGGTGAAGAAGGGGTCAAATAATTGGCGCTGAACTTCTGGGGAAATTCCCACCCCGTTGTCCCGAATTCGCACCTGAATGGTGGTGGGGCTGGTGCGTTCGGTACAAATCCAAATCGTTGGATCTTCTTGAAGTTGCTGTTTTTGCACCGCAGAACTCAACGCCTCGATCGCATTATTCAGAATATTCAAAAAAACCTGATTCACCTGGCCCGCATGGCACTTCACAGGCGGTAAATCTCCATAGGTTTTAATCACGCGAATTTTTAAATCGGCTAGGGGTTGATTCAGCAACAGCAAAGTGCTATCCAGCCCATCATGCAAGTTCACCGACTTAATTTCGGCTTCTCCTAATCGCGAAAAAATGCGCAAAGCCAAAATAATTGACTGAATGCGATCGACCCCGTTTTGCATCGCATCCACCAGTGATTTAAAGTCACGGGCAATGAACTCTAAATCAATTTCTTTCAGAATCCTTTGCACCGACTCCGGCGGATTAGGACAAGCCGCTTGATACTGGTCCAGCAACTCAAACAGCGTGGCCAAATACTCCCTTGCAGGTGATAAATTACCCGCAATAAAACTCAGGGGATTATTAATTTCATGGGCCATTCCCGCAGCCAACTGACCAATGCTGGCCATTTTTTCCTGCTGCAACAGTCGCAAATGGGTTTGGCGCAATTCTTCCAAAACTCTTTGCAGGGTTAGGTTTTGGGCAAGGAGGCTCTCCTGGGCCCGCTTCAGAGCAAGCTGATTTTCAATGCGGGCAATGACTTCTTCTAACTGAAAAGGCTTGGTGATGTAGTCAGCGCCGCCCATTTGAAAGGCTTGCACTTTATCCTGGGCACTATCCAGGGCACTCAAGAAAATAATTGGAATCTTTTTAAGCTGATCATTTTCCTTGAGGACTCGACAAACTTCATAGCCATTCATGCCCGGCATGTTGATATCCAACAGAATCAGGCTAGGCGGATCGGCATGGATTGATTGCAAAGCCATGGGGCCATTGAGGGCCTTGCGAACCAAGTAACCCTGTTCTACTAAGAGGGACGATAGGAACTGGATGTTGGCGATCGTGTCGTCAACAATTAGAATGTCCTCTTTTGTGTCCGATTGGGTAGACATCGCGGGTGCAACCGTGGCATTCATCGGCAAAACTCAGGAAATAAATATCAACCCTGACGAGACCAGGATTTAATGGGATAGTCGCTCAAAAAATTCTCCATTTCGGCAACCGTGAGGGGTTTAGCCACCCAATAGCCTTGAATGAAGTCACATTTAAATTCTTGTAATTTTTGGAGTTGAGCGATCGTTTCAACGCCTTCCGCCACAATCTGTTTTTGCATGGTTTGGGCAATGTGGATAATGGCGGCCACGAGTTCGCCCCGTTCGTGGGACTCATCCAGGGGCGTGATGAAGGAGCGATCGATCTTGAGAATGTCCACGGGCAGTTTCTGTAAATAACTCAGGGATGAGTAGCCCGTTCCAAAATCATCGACGCAAATTTGAATTTGTCGATCGCGCAAATTATTCAAAACGGCAATGTTTTGAGGGGTGTGACCCATAAATACCCCTTCGGTAATTTCGAGCTTGAGACAGGAGAGATCTGCGGCCAAATCTTGAACAATTTGATTGAATTTTTCCAAAAAATCCTGTTGGTTAATTTGGCGAACCGAAAGATTCACGCTCACAAATAAAGGTCGATCGCCCGGGCGATCACGATTCCACTGTTGGATCTGTTTCAGCGCTTCGGTTAACACAAATTCCCCGATCGCCACAATTAATCCTGTCTCTTCTGCGACGGGAATAAACATCGAAGGGGGCACATAACCATGAACGGGATGGGGCCAGCGCACCAGGGCTTCGCAACCGGCCAACTCCCCCGTGGCCACGCAAACAATGGGTTGATAGGCCACTTGCAGCGCCTGGTTTTGGAGGGCGTGGCGCAGCTCGGTTTCCATCTCCAGGGTCTGGAGGGCGTAGCGATGCATGGCCTTGTTGAACTGTTGGTATTGACCCCGGCCCATGGTTTTGGCTTGGTACATGGCCGCATCGGCATCCCGCAGCAAGTGTTCCGGATGGCTGTAGTTGTCGGAGTCTACGGCAATGCCAATGCTGGCGTTGGTAAAAATTTCATGGCCCTGGAGCTTAAACGATCGCTGCAAGGCTTCCATGACCCGATCGGCATAGGTTTGGGCCAAGGCGAGGGGATCGGGCCCCTGTAGCAGCAGGGTGAATTCATCGCCTCCGAATCGCGCCATGAGGTGGGGCGGCTCCAGCAAGCCCTGAAGCCGTTGAGCCAGGCTAATTAGCAATTGATCGCCCACAAAGTGCCCCAAGGAATCGTTCACCACTTTGAAGCGATCGCAGTCAACAAACAGCACTGCTACCCGATCGGCTTGGGCTTGGCGAGCGGCTTGAAACCGTTCCGCCAACTCCCGCGTAAAAGCAGTCCGGTTGGGCAACCCCGTGAGGTCATCCCGCAGCACCAGATCCATCAGTTGTTCTTGTAGCCGTTGGCGCTCTTGAATTTCCGTATGCAGGGCCGCATTCGCCTGCTCCAGGGCCCAAGTGCGCTCCCGCACACGCCGTTCCAAGTCCAAGTTCAGCTCGGCCATTCGCTGCTGAGCCGATCGCGCCTGCAAGTGGGTACGTACCCGGGCCAGCACTTCCTGGCCATGGAAGGGTTTGGTGATGTAGTCTGAGCCACCCGTTTCAAAGGCTCGCACCTTGTCGAAGGCATCACTGAGGCCACTGAGAAAAATGACGGGAATGTCGGCTGTGCTGGGATCCGCCTTCAGGGCCTGGCAAACGCTGTAGCCGTCCATGTCCGGCATCATGATATCGAGCAGGATCAAATCTGGCGGGTCGGCGGCCACGGCCCGCAAGGCCATGGAACCGTTGATCGCCTTGCGGATTTGATAGTGCTCACTGGCTAAGAGGGCTGCCAAGAGCTTCAGGTTTTCGGGGGTATCATCCACAATCAAGATATCGGCCGGCTGGAGATCCACCTGTTGAAAACCAGCTTGCTCGATATCGGTGTCAGCATTAATGTCAGCATTAATGTCAGCCATTACAGGGGTCGCGGCCCGATCGGGAGCGATCACCGCAGCGGCCGCGGGTCGATCGAGCGGTTGGTCGGCGTGGGGCCAGCCGCTCGATCGATCCAGGCCAGGCTCCTGGAATTCACTCACGCCCCTGGGCAAGTGCCCCGCAAGCGGTGTGTGAGTGGCGGCAGGCGAGTCCGGTGGTGGCTGGTCAGATGGGGGATGTGACATGGCGGGCAACAACTCAAGCGGCATGTTGAGACAAACGGACTGATCTAGGGGGCGGATTGCGCTTCATCCAGTAATTCCAACACCCGATCGAATCGCAAACCGTCAATCCATTGGCTGAAGACTTGCCGCAAGGCGTTGGCACTGTCCGGCAGCACCTCCAAAAGCTGCAAGGCTTGGCTATCACTGCCTCGGGTGACGGCTGATCGGAATTGTTGTTGCCAAGGATCAGGCAAGCTCGCCAGTTGGGCTAGCAAGGTATGGGGATCCGTATCGATCGGGGCGGTGTTGGGTTCCGGTTCCGCAGGCGCTTGGTAGAGGTATTGCACTCCTAATTTTTGACCCAGCAACTCCAGCAGATCGGTGAAGTTAAAAGGCTTACAAATCAAATCATCACAGCCGGCCGCCAAAATTGCCGCTCGATCTTGATCAAAAGCGCTGGCCGTTAAGGCAATGATCAGAGTTTGGTGGCCGCCGGGCTGGGATTTGATCAGGCGGCTAGCCGCGTAACCATCCAAACCAGGCATTTTCATATCCATAAAGATGGCCTGGGGGTGGTGCTGTTGCCACAGTTCGACAGCCATTTGACCATTGATGGCGGTGATGGTCTGAAAGCCCACTTGATTCAGCAAGTCCGTGAGCAGGGCGCGGCTGTCCGCATGGTCATCGGCCACCAAAATCACATAGGCCGGTTGCCCCGGAGCCAGCCGCAGGATGGGTTGCTGGGAAGCGGAGTCGATCGTGCCGCTGATTTCTGCCCGCTGGGCTTGGATCGTGACCGTGAAGGTGGCTCCCGTTTGCGGTTGACTATAAACTGAGATGTCGCCGCCCAACAAGCGGGCAAATTCCCGAGAAATGGACAGGCCCAACCCGGTTCCCTGACCCGATCGCTGGCCAACGGCTGTTTGCTCAAAGGGCCGAAACAGTTGGGCAATTTCTTCGGCAGATAGGCCCGGCCCCGTGTCGCTGATGTTGAACTCCAGGCCAATGGCGGCGGGGTCGGTCTCGCGGGTGGGCGGGGTCTCGGCGATCAGTGACGATCGCTCCCCGATCGGGGTGGTTGACAGTTCCCGCGCCGTCAAAATCACCCGCCCCCGATCGGTAAATTTCAACGCATTGCCCAACAGATTCAGCAAAATTTGCCGCAATCGGTTCTGATCTGTGATCACAAATTGCGGCAGGGTGGCCGATCGCTCAAAAAGCAACACCAACCCCTTGCTTTCCGCCTTCACGGTCAACAGGTCTTGCAAGGTGTCTAGCAACCGGTGCAGATCAAACCGTTCCAGTTGCAGCGTCATTTGGGCCGCTTCGATTTTGGACATATCCAAAATGCTATTGATCAGGCCCAGGAGATGCTCGCCGCTGCGGTTCACAATATTGGTTTGCTGGCGGTGGGTCAGGGAAAGGGACGGATCGCGTGCCATCAGTTGGGTAAAGCCCAAAATCGCATTCAAGGGGGTGCGGAGTTCGTGGCTCATTTGGGCTAAAAAGTGACTTTTGGCCCGGTTGGCTCGATCGGCCTCTTCCTTGGCGGCCAACAGTTCGGTCGTTTGCTGTTGGGTTTTGGCGAGCAGTTCGGCCTGTTGCACGGCCACGCCAAATTGCTCAGCAATCCGCACCACGCTGGCCACTTCCACCTCCGTCCAACTGCGCGGCTGGTCATTTTGGTAGCAAGCCAACAGGCCCCACAACTGTTCCCGGCAGAAAATCGGCACGATGATATAGGCCCTGGCTTCCAAGGCCTCTAACAATCGGAGATAGCAATCATCGAAACCGTAGGCATAAATATCACTGACGCAGCGACAACTGCGGGTGGTTTGGTAGCTGCCCCCTTGGGTGTCCTGGAGGTAGGTGTCTTGAATCAACAGGTTTTGGCTATCGATCGTTTTGATGATGCATTCCGGGCGATCGACCGCAATTCGCTCAATGGTGGTGTTGTTATAAACCGGTGTCCAACCGGGAACCACGGCCTCCGAAACCACTCGCCCGCTCCAGTTCGGCTCAAAGCGGTAGACCAAAACACGATCGCACTCAATAATTTGCTGAAGTTCGCTGGTGGTGGTGTCCAGGATGGTTTGCAGCTCCAGGGTGCGCCGCATTCGCTGAATCACGCGGGCGATGGTGGTTTCGCGGCGGGCAGTTTTTTGGAGGGCTAACTCAGCCAGCCGGCGATCGGTAATGTCCGTTAGGGAACAAACCACCCGCTCCACCTGCTGATCTTCATTCAGAATTGGATCCGCATTTACTAACAACCAGCGCCGCTGTTCACCTTCGTTCAAGCTCAAGATGGTGTTGGCCAAGCGCCATTGGGGATTGGTGGTGCGATCGGTTGTCCAAGATTGCCCCGCCGATCGATTGGTGGCCCCACCGCTGCCGGTTTCTCCCCCATCCCAACCCAAGCTGGCGCTGAAGCTGGAACTGAAGCCGGTGAAATTGGCTTTCAGCAGGTTGCCCACGCCTCGGTTCACCATCGGGTGATCGGGCACGGTGGCATCCGGCTCCCCCAACGCCAAAATCTGCTGAAGCGGCATCAGATCTTGGCCAAGGGTGAAATCATTTGGATTGAGGGTGGGCAACCCCGCATGGAAAATTTGCCCCTGAAGGGCCTCCACAGAAGTGCCCAACAACTTGGCCGCCATGGGATTACAAGACAAAATGCGCCCACCCGCGTCCACCAGCAACACCCCCGTTGGCAGGCGATCGATCAGCAGTCGAAACCGCATCTCACTTTCGCTGAGGGTTTGCTCTCGCACTCGCTGTCGATCGAGCATCCGCTCAAACGTTGAAATGGCCAGAGCAATCACCAAAATGACGATCGCCCCCAAGGCCACATCCACCGCCAACCCCGCTGAAGTGATGCTGGGCAAGTTGGAGGGCTGACTGAGACCCCCGCTCCCGATCGGGACATCTGGGGCCCGCTCCGAAACCCCAAAAACCGAGTGATTCACCATCCAAAACTGCGTGCTGGTCATGGCGGTGTAGTGCATCCCCCCAATTCCGCAACCCATGATGATGGCGCTGCTGAGGGACTGCCAGGTAAAGGGAACGCCACTGCCAGCCGCTTCCATGCCCGATCGCCCCAACCGCAGCGACAGCCAGGCCGCCCCATAGGCAGACACCAGGGCAATCACCACAGAGGCACCAACCCCCAGCCAGGAATAGTGAACCTCGCCAGGCAACTGCATCGCTGCCATGCCGGTATAGTGCATCGCCACGATCGCCAGCCCCATGCACAGCCCCCCCACCAACAGTGAAAAACGCACTGTGCTGCGGCTCATGACATACAGGCCAATCCCCGAGGCGATCAGGGCCCAAAACAAGGACAGCAACGTGGTGTTGAGGTCGTAGTGAACGGCCATGGGCAACTGAAAGGCCAACATGCCCACAAAGTGCATGGACCAAATGCCCACCCCCATGGCCAGGCTGCCACTGACCAACCACAGCGTCTGTTGGCGCACGGTTTGGGCCAGGCGCAACCGGCCCGCCACATCGAGGGCCGTGTAGGACGCGACGATCGCGATCGCCAGCGAAGCACTAACCAACGACCAGTCATACATCCCAAAAACGGGACTCAGCAGAGGCTCCATGGGCAATTGTTTAGCAATTCAGGGCTATGGTGGCGGGCAGCAATTAGCTCGGGCAATTAGCTCGGGCAATTAGAGCTTGTTTTGTATAGTTTTCCCAGCCTCACGGGGAATTTCGGCCCTGAGGAAACAACTGCGTTGCTGATCAGTGGCGATCGGTCATGATGATGAGTCCCAATGATCGATACCGAATGATCAATACCGACAAGCACTATCGATCGATATCGATACCGAACCGAATATCGATCACTGAAACTGAATCCTGTCAACAGCCTGTCAACAGCCTGTCAACGTGCCTCTTTCAATGTGCCTCAAGGAGCCAATTTGTGCATCTTGCACCTATGGATTTTCCTGCGGATCTGGTGGAGCTGATTGATCAAGTTATTGATCGAATTATTGATCGAAGCTGACCCAGAGTCGGTAATTGGTGAAGCCGCCCATCGTGCCCACGGAAATGTCATAGCGAGCGTCTTCCAGGGCCCGGAAGCGCGTTTTGCTGACCTGGCGGGCCAGGACGCGGCCGTCATCGTTGGTTAAGTCGAACCTGGCGCGGCCATTGTAAGAATCAAGCCGGATTTCAACCGACCCGGCCGGTAAATCCACCTGCCAGATATCTTGCTCGCCACTGGTCACCTCTCCTTGGGCCGTACCGTAGCGGCTGAGGGGGTCGATCGACAGGGCGTAGGTGTTGGAGCGATTGGCCAGGGTGGGGCCCGCCTGGAAAGGACGAGTCACCACCTCGCGCTCCCAAGGATTGCTCTCGTCGCGGTTGGTGGATTGGGGCCGCTGCTCGATCGGGGACAGTTCCACCGACAGTTCATAGGTTTCCGGGCCGCGTAAACTGCTGACCACCACTTGGTATTGGCCTTCGCTGGGAATTTCAATGAATGCTTCGCCCGTATTGGTGGCCAACCGAGACCCATCGGGCCCCAACACATCAAAGCGAGCATTGCTATTGCGGGAGGAAATCAGCACCTGCATTCGCCCGGGCCGCCCATTCACCAACCACACATCACTGCGATCGCTCGTGACCGTGCCGGTGACCAGGCCGGCCGTCCCGGCTGCATTCAAAGACAGCACTTGCGGGCCACTGGCCGTTGGGGGCGAGGGCCGAAAATCAGAGCTGGAAAAGTCCACACAGCCCACGTTCGATCGCGCACCACTGGGAACGATCGCCCCGCAAAGGTTCGCCCCGTCGAGGCGTGCTCCGGTTAAATCCGTGCCCCATAGGTAAGCGCCCCGCAGATCTGCGCCGCTCAGGTCGGCTCCCCGCAAGTTAGCCCGAATAATCAGCGTTTCGCGCAGGTTGGCCCCTCGCAGGTTGGCCCCTCGCAGATCCAGCCCATTCAAATCATTGCCCTGAAGGTTGCAACTGGGGCATTGGTTGCTTTGCACCAAGTTGCGCCGGTTGAAGGTGGTTTGGTTAAAGTCGCTGGCCTGGGCGGGAGTGGCAAATCCCATGGCCAGGGCGGCGATCGAGCCAGCTAACCCCCAGCGGCCAACGGCGGAAACGGCAGCAATGGCCAGGGAACGATTGCGGAAGTGGGATTCGATCGCGGACATGGCAGGGAAATATTGTTGAAATGCTGGCTGAAATTCGGGTGGAAATTCGTTCTTGGCGAGGTCGTTTGGCGGCAAGCTGCTCTTGCGTCCATTCGTTTTTAGCATTCGTTGGCGAAGACGGCGAGCGATCGGGTGGCAGCTAACGGGTTCAGGAGCGCAGAACTTTCCCCAGCCCTTGATCGGTTCTCGATTGGTTTTTGATCAGTTTTTGATCGGCTCCTCGATCGCTCCTTCGATCAAGATTGCTCTTTTGATCAACTGATCAGCCCAGTGTCAGCCCAGTGACCGATCGCCCTGCTCAGTTTGACCGCTGGAAGACTCGGCCGGCAACCAAATCAGCCAACGATCAAGCACCCGCACCACAGCCCCCTGAGGCAGGGAACGGGTTTGGCTGCCCTGGGGGGCGTTCACCAAAGCCAACACCGCCGCCACTTGGGCATAGGTGGGCGATCGGGCGGTTTGTTGGGTTAACCAGCGACGCAACACCCGCCGCTGAAGGGCGATCGGCTCCCGTTGCAGTTGAGCGCGATCGAGCCGATCGCCCCCATTGCCGAGGGTTGACCCAGTGTGATCGTGCTGCCCATGGGTCTCCAGCCATTGGGCGGTGAGCTGTTCCAACCATTGGGCCTCATCCGCCAACAGTTCCGCCGTTTGGGCCAAGTGGCGTTCCACCTGGGGGTTAAACGCTGCTCGCAACAGGGGCAACACCTGCGATCGCAACCGGTTCCGAAAATAACGCTGATCCTGATTCGTGCTGTCTTCCCAGCGGGGTAACTGCCAAGTTTGGCAAAATTCCGCCGTTTCTGCCCTGGTCCAATCCAGCAGCGGGCGCACCAATTGCAGCGACCCGAGCGATCGTTGCCAATCCAAAGACCCCAACCCATCGCCCCCACTGCCGCGAATTAAGTGATGCAACAAGGTTTCTGCCCGATCGCTGGCCGTGTGTCCCGTCACGATCGTGCTGCAATGATGCTGTTGGGCCAAGCTGCTCAAGGCATCGTACCGCCAGGCGCGGGCGGCCGCCTCGTTGGCTTGGGGTGCGTCCCAAATGGCCAGGGCGGCGGGCAACCCCCAATCGTTGGCTAATTGAATCACGAAGTCCCCATTGGCGGTCGCATCGGAGCGCCAACCGTGGTTGCAGTGCCCCACCACCAGTTCCCAGTGCCAAAGGCGGCGTAAATCCACCAACAACCGCAAGAGGCCGATCGAATCTTGGCCGCCGGAAACCGCCACCAGCACCCTGGTTCCGATCGGGAGTAAGCCGCGCGATCGCAGGGTCTGATGAAAGCGGGCATGTTGATCACTCCAGGGTTCCGCCACCCTTACCGTTCCCCCTACACCTCAAGGAGTGGAATCGCCTAGAACTATCACCGAGCACCCTAGGACTATTGCCTAGAACTTGGGCAACTCAACGGCGGCCAGCGAATCGCGCCGCTTGCGAGGTTTGGCCAAGGTGGGCGCGGGCCATTGGGGCAACGGTTCTGAGGTCGCCACCGGAGTCGATCGCGCCGGCCAATCCATCAACTCCGCTTCTAAGGACAGCACTTCTGCCAAAGGTGTCGCTAAATCTTCCCCATCAATGGGTTCAAGATCAACAAGATCAATAGATTCAAGCGAATCCGGTTGCCGAGATCGATCGCTCCGATCCGATCGATCAGGCTCCGACAGCGGATCGAAGTCCGGCGAACGGGAGTCAATGGGATACAAGTCAATCAAAGGGCGGGCCGGGCGATCAAGCTGGGCCGATTCGGCTTCGATCGTCCCTAAATCCGCCAGCGATCGGGGTGAGCCACTGTGGTGCGATTCGGTCAAGGGTAGTTGGATCGATCGCCTCGGAGCGGGGGCCGGCATGGGGGAAACTGGGCTGGGCAGATCTGCTTGCTCTGTTTCCGCCAAGGCCATCAACCGGGCCAACACGTCACTTTGCTCCGTAGGACTGAGGGGACGGGGCCAATCACTCAACCACAGGGCATCCGCTAGATCATCGAGGCCATCGCGATCGAGACCCGCCAGGTCATCGGTTGTAACCGCGTCCGGCAGGGATTCCCACTCAGCGGCCGCCCCATTGGACTCGATCGGGGGCAAAGCCTTGGGCGTAATGTCTTGTGCCTGATTGGCGAGTGCGCGATCGGCTGTTACTTGATCGATCGCCGCCAATTGCGCTCGCTGCCGGATTTGATAGGACAAATTCGGTGCGGTTTGCTCTAAGTCCCAATTCAGCAAGGCCAAAATTTCTTCAGTCCGAATGGCATCGATCGGGTCAGCCGGCCGCTCCGCAGGTGGCTCCGGTGCTTGGGGCAGGGTTGCCGTTGCCGCCCAATCCCCATCAGCCCAATCCCCATCAACCCAGTCTTGATCAACCCATTGATCCTCTTGATGATCAGTCAAGTCACATTGATCATCCGTCAAGTCACCGGAGGACGGCTCAGATTGCGTCAGGGCCGCCGGATGCGCCAGCGATCGGGGTTCCGTTTCGTTCAGGGGCGGCAACACCGATCGCCCATATTCCTGCTCCAGGCATTGTTCCAAGGCGGTTCGCAGTTGCAGGGTTTGCCGTTGTTGGCGCTTGAGTCGTTCCTGCAAGTCCTGTTGCCGCCCTTGCAGTTGCATCAGCTCATCGGCTTGCTTCAAGCACTGTTCTTGCAGCAATGCGCAGGCCCGTTCCAGTTGGGCAATGCGTCCCCGATCGCAGGCTTCCTGCTGCACCCATTCCGCCCGTTCCTGATCCTGTTGGGCCAACTGGGTTTGGGCCGCTGCCAAGGCTTCAGCCAAGCGCGTCGCTTCCTGTTTGGTGCTCTCAAAATCTCGCGATCGCGCGTCGTAGAGGGCCTGTTGGGTTTGGGCCCGCATTTGTTGCAAATCCAGCGTGGCCCGGCATTCCGCCACCGCCGTTTCCAACCGGGCCACCTGTTGCCGCAATTGCTCGTTTTCTTGATTCAGGGTCTCCGCCACTGCTACCAATTGGGCCACATCCGTGGGCCCGGCGGGCAACCCGCCTGAGGATCGATCGCCCCTGAGTCGGGAGTCACCCAATCGGGAACCACTCAAGGCGGCATCATTAAGCCGAGAACCCCTCAACCGAGAGCCGCCGTGGTTGGGTTCCTCGCGCTGGAATGGTAACTCCGCAGGCGATCGGGCTGGCCGATTACCTGACCAATAGGGTTGCAAAACATCCGTGCCCGATCGCGCCGGTCCCGTTGCTGCTGGGTTGGTGCTGGTCGGATGGGTGATTGGGGGGGCGACCATCTCCGAACTCGGATTCACCCCCGCTTCCATACGATCGCCCTGATCAGCCAGGTGATCCATGGCCGAGTCCGCTCCGTCATCCGCTCCATCCTCGACCAATGCTTCCAAAGACAGTGCTCCCGGAAAATTAACCGTCGTCCAGTCTTGGTCAGAATCAGGGCAAGGGGGCGTTAAATCCATAGTCGCTGCTCGGGCCGTTTCGCAAGCGTCCCAAAAAAGGGTGGCTTTCTCAGTAACGCATACAATTTTCTGGAGTGCAATTTTTTCTGGAGTGCAATCCACAAAACGCTAATCTGACGTTTTGATAATGGGATTAATGATGGGCCGCTCCCTGATTTTGCTTCCTGATTTTAAGGTTGCCACCCCCACCAGAGCCGCGCCCCAGCGACCAACAACAGCACCCCGATCGCCACCCCATCCTGGGCCCGCAGCCGAGGCACAGACAGGGGCAAAGAATGACGATCGGGAGTGGTGAACCCACGTACTTGCATGGCGGTGGCCATCTGTTCCGCCCGCATTAGCAGATTTTCCAGCAAGCGTTCTGCCAAAATCAGCCAAATTTTGACCGTGCCACGCCAGCCCAGCCGCCGCCAGTTGATGGCGCGGGTGCGAATCGATCGCACCAAATTTTGCACCTCTTCCAACACCAGCGGAATGAACCGCAGGGAGAGGGTCAACGTCAAGGTCACTTCTGCCACGGGCAGGCCTAAGCGTCCCAAAGGAGCCATCAAACTTTCCAAACCGGCTGCAATTTCCTCGGGAGCCGTGGTCAGCAAAAACAGCGTGGTGCTGTAAATCAGAATAAAGACCAAAGTGCCAACCCGTACGCCCAAGCCCAGCGATCGCCGGGACACCTTCAACCAGCCCTGTTGCACCAGCCAGTATCGATATTGGGTTGGTTGGGGCAAGACCAAGGATTCAGAGGCGATCGCCTGGCCCACTGGGGCTGAACCGCTAGCCGGGTCTTGAGCATTTGACGAATTCAAACTTGACCAATTCAAGTCCGCAGGCGATCGGGGTTGATATTTCAGGCCATAGCCATCGGGAGACAAGGCCGTGAGCAAGGTGGCAAAAAAGCCCACCAGCAACAACCAAACCAACTGCTGTCGCCAAACTCGCCAGGGAATTCCGGCCCCCACGGTCAACAGCACCAACAGGGCCACTAACCCCAACCGGGCCACCCCGCTGGCCAAAACGGGCATCAGCAGGAAAGCCAGCAGCCAACCCAGCTTCACCCGAGAATCCAGGCGATGGAGCCAAGTTACCGGTTGTTCAAGGTACAGCCCCAAGGGGAGCGATCGCATTAAGTCCATGAACGGCAGCGCCTAGGACAGCACTAGTTGGCGAGCGTATCAAACCGCACGAGAGATTGGCGCTGCTCGATCGGCTGGTACGATGCCTCATGTTCACCCGTGTAGATTTGGGTGGGTCGGAAGATGCGATTGGTGGACAGTTGTTCGCGCCAGTGGGCTAACCAACCAGCCACGCGGGCGATCGCAAAAACCGGCGTGAACAGATCCGTCGGAATGCCCAGGCGACGATAAACCAAGCCCGAGTAGAAGTCCACGTTGGGGTAAATGCCCTTGTGACCCAGGCGATCGGACACGACGCGCTCCACTTCCAAGGCCAAGTCGTAATATTGGTCGCGGCCCAAGTTGTCAAATAGTTCTTCTGCGAGGCTTTGCAGCACCGTAGCCCTTGGGTCTTTGACCTTATAAACCCGGTGGCCAAAGCCCATGATTTTTTGCTTTTCCGCGATGCACCGATCGATGTAGGGAACCACATTCTCGATCGAGCCGATCGCCTCCAGCATATCGATCACTTCCTCATTAGCCCCGCCGTGGAGCGGCCCCGCCAATGTGCCCACCGCCGAAGCCACCACCGCGTAAGGGTCGGTCATGGTGGAAGCGGTCACCATGGCCGAGAAGGTAGATGCATTGATCGTATGCTCCGCATGGAGGATCAAGCAGGTGTCAAACACCCGGGCCGCCAGGGGATCTGGCTCGCGCTCATTGAGCATGTACAGGAAGTTGGCCGCATAGCCCAAATCATCTCGGGGTTGAATGGGGTCATTGCCCTTGCGGATCGATTGGAAGGCCGCCACCATCGTTGGAATCTTGGCCAGCAACCGAATAGCCGCTTGACGAATATAAGCCGGGTTGGGCAGGGCCCGCCGCGAATAAAACAGCCCCAGGGCCGCCGCTGAAGCTTGCAGTGCATCCATCGGGTGACCGCTTTCCGGGAAGCATTTCATCATGTCCCGAATCCGGAACTTCACCCGCCGGTGATAGCGAATGTCATGCTCAAATTCTTCCAACTCCTCCCGGGTGGGCAAACAGCCCCAAATCAACAGAAAGGTGGTTTCCAGGAAGGTGCTATGCCGCGCCAACTCCTCGATCGCCATCCCTCGATATTCCAAAATGCCGTTTTTGCCATCCACATAACTGATGGCCGATTGGGTTGCGGGAACACCTTCGAGACCCGGCCGGAATTCACAGGCAGGGGCAGCCGTTTTGGCTGAATCGCCAGTGCTTTCGTTGACGCGATCGGAAGTCGCTGGTGTAGCCATAGGGCAAGGGCAGAAAACTATAGGAATAATCGGGGAGGGGTCAGCCAAAAGAGCTGGCTGCAACCAAGAGGAGAACCCATGGGGGGCAAAATCAAACCAATAATACCTGCTTTTTTCAGCACGATTGTGTCCCGTGCGTCATTGATCGGGTTTCCATCGCCCCAGATCAGTTGGTTGGCCCACTGACTGAGGGTGGGTTCGTGGCCCACCAGGGCCAGCCGCAGCCGGGGAGAGGGCTTGGCGGGAAAGGCGGCTTGGGCCAGGTGCTGAGTTCGCCACTGATCGTAGCGCTCTAACCAGGGGTCGATCGCCCGATCGGGCGTGAGTTCGGGCCAAATCTCCACTTGGGCAGCCAAACCCACTCCTTGCAGGATGGCGGCGGTTTCCCGGGCCCGCACGAGGGGACTGGTGACCAGGGTGTCAAAGAACAGTTTCTGTTCCCGCAGCCGATCGGCCATGGCGCGGGTTTTGGTTTGGCCCACAGGGGTGAGGGGGCGATCGTCATCGTTAACATAAGTGCCGCGTTCGGCGGCAATGCCATGGCGAATTAGATATAGCTCAATGGCAGAAATCACGGAAGACATGAAAGTTTTAGCCAAACCGGTAGCCAAACCAGGTTAGCCAACTCCGGGGTTCTCATCAAATTTCCAAAAGTTTCCAAAAGTTTCCAAAAATTTCCAATTTCCGCCGTGGCTAGACCGCTGCTTGCCCGATCGAGGGGTGATTGGCTCGCACACAATAGCGATCGCGCCCGGCCTGCTTGGCGCAGTAGAGCGCTGAATCGGCCATGGCAATCAGGGTAGCGGGTTTGCAGTCACTGCTGGGCACGAGGCAAGACACGCCTATGCTGACCGTCACAAAGGGGGCCACAATCGATCGCTCATGGGGCAGTTGACGACCACGGATCCGGGTGCGGACTTGGTGGGCAATGGCGATCGCCCCTTCCAAGGGAGTCTCCGGCAAGATAATGGCAAACTCCTCTCCCCCGTAGCGAGCCACCAGATCCGCCGGCCGGCAAATCATGTCTGCCAACACTCGCGCCACTTGAATCAGGCAGTCATCGCCGGAGGGATGACCATAGCAATCGTTGTAGGCCTTGAAGCAGTCCACATCCAACAACAACAGACTCAGGGGACGGCCCGATCGCGCCAAGCGGGCCCACTCCCGGGCCAGGTGTTCATCGAAACCACGTCGGTTGGCCACTTGGGTTAGCCCATCCAGTTGGGCCAAGCGGGTCAGTTCTTGGTTGGCCCGCTGGAGTGCCTGTTCAGCCCGTTGCCGCTCCAAAATTTGGATTTCGAGCTGACGATTCGCCTCAATCAGGGCTGCGGTGCGATTAGCCACTTCCGCTTCCAGCGATCGGGAATAGTTGGCCAGAATGGTGGCGGTTTTTTGGCGTTCGGTGATGTCTTGAAAGGTGACCACCGCATAGGCAACCTGCCCCGCTTCATCGGTAATAGGCACAGCCCGCATTTCAAAGGGAATGCGCCTGCTGCCTCGATCGAGTTCAATGGTTTCCGTAACGGCGGCTTGGCCCGTTGCACCCAACTGCACCGGGATCTGAGCCAGCTCAATCGGTTGATCGGTTCCGGCCCGATACAGGCGATCGGCTAGCGACACCGACAAGGGCGCAGCCGAATTTAAACTTGGGTCTAAGCTCGGATCTAAGTTCGGATCTAAATTGAGCAATTGTCGTCCCAAGCTGTTCAGGTAGAGCAGGTCACCCCCCGCTTGATAGACCGCCACCCCCACGGGCAACGCATCCAGAAACAGGGCAATTTTGCGCTCATGCTCGGCGGCCACTCGCTGTTGTTGCAGTTGCAGTTGGCGCACTTGCAAATGGGCCCGGGTGCGGGCAATCAGTTCGCCGGCCGTCACCGGCTTGGTGAGGTGATCGTTGGCTCCCGCCGCCAAGCCGGCCACAATTTCCTGGGGACAGGCTCGCTCGCTTAACAGGACGATCGGCAAGGTCTGGGGTGACCAGGTTTGACGCAACTGAGCAATCACCTCGTAGCCCGTGAGGTCGGGCATTCGCAAATCCAGCAACAGCAAGTCAGGCACAGGGCCTTGCTGAATTTGGGCCAGGGCCGATCGCCCACTGAGGGCCACAGACACCCGAAACCCCGGTTCCAGCGCCAACCAGTTGGCCAACCCTTGCAAAATCAACGGATCATCATCCACCACCAGAATGTGAGACGGCAGCAAATCGGGATCGGTGGTGGTTGGGGGCTGGGGCTGGGGCGCTGCCCAATGGTCGCTGGGGGCGATCTGGAGGGTAGGGGGTTCCCTTGTCCAGGCGATCGGGATTGTGAAACTGATGCGCTCCCGCAACCCGGGAGCAGCAGCCGTTGTGTAATCTCCCGGGGAATTCTCCGAATGATTCTCCGAGTGATGCCCCCGGCCATGGCCGCAGGAATCGCCCAAAGCCAACGTTCCCCCATGTAACTCCACCAGGCGCTTGGTGATGGTTAAACTCAGACCACCGATGGAGTCTAACTGAGCCGGTTCTAGGACTAGGGGCGGGAGAGGATCAGCCACCATGGGCAGAACCACACCCCCCTGAGCAAGGGCCGACTCTTGCCCCCAAGACCCGATCGCCGGTTCCGGGCCCCGATCGAGCGTTGAGACCCGCACCATATCTTGTTCAGACAAAAACTCAGCCGTAATCAGAATCTGTTGGCCGGCAGCTTGTTGAATGGCGTAGTCCAATAGATTCAGCAAAATCTGCTGGAACCGATCGGGGTCAACCATCACCGGCGGCAACTGGTCAGGAATTTGCATCACCAGGGCCAGGTGTCGGCGATCGGCCAGGGGCTGCAACATCGTGATCGCCACCTGCACCGCCGATCGCAAATCGATCGCCTGCGGATCCAAACGCACATCCCCGTAGCGCAACCGCGCCACATCCAGCAAATCATTCACCAAGTTTTGCAGGCGCTGATTGCTGGTCAACAACAGTTCCAAATTTGTTTTTTGCAGGGAAGTCAGTGGGCCGCCCGTCCCCCGCAACAGAGACTCCACAATGGCAATCATCCCCGCCAAGGGCGATCGCAGGGCATGGGAAGTACTGGCCAAGAACTCATCCTTGAGCCGATCGATCCGCCGTAGCTCCTGATTTTGGGCCGTCAGTTGAATAAAAGCCCCCTCCACGCAATTGGCCATGAAGTTAAAGGCCCGAGCTAATTCCCCCAGGCGATCAGGGCGATCGTCCCCCGTCACCCGTCGCTGCCACTGGCCACTGGCCAACGCCTGGGCTGCCTCATGCACCTCCATCAACGGCCGCGTCACCCAATGGGCCAACCCCCAACCCGTTAACCCCGCCAGCACCATTGCACCGCCACACAACCCCAAAATCAGCCATCGATTTTGCTCCAGGGGGCTGCTATAGACCTGATGGGGAGTCACCACCACCAACCACCAGTCCAGACCGCTGGCATCGTTGAACGGCCGCAAAAAAACGGCGTACTGTTCCTCGTTTACCGTGATCGTGGCTTGGCGATCCTGAAGCGGTTGCTGGCCCTGAATCAACCGCATTGTGGTTCGGGCAGCCTCCGCCGTCACGGGGTTCTCGCTACTGGTGGCCGTCAGGCGCTGGCGACCTCCCCCAGACAAGGGCAGCACCGCCGGTTTTTCCCCCGTGGAGGCAGCAATTAAATGGCCACTCCGTTCCAAGATCAGGAGTTGCCCTGGTTTTCCCGCTTGCATTGTGGCCAGCCGTTGCCCCAGATGCGAAAGCCGCAGCCCCGCCATCAACACGCCCGATGGGCGGCCCCGATCGCCCCACAACGGTTGAGTCACACTTAAATAAGTCGTGATTTTCTGAAAAGGGGGATCAATAATGCTCCAAGTGGGTTCCCCTGTCCCAACCGCCATTCGATACCAAGGCTGCTGTCGAAAATCTGGATTGGGAACGCTTGACAAACAATCAACCTGGGCCTGGCGATCGCCCTGATGGTTCACGAGATAGCGACAAAGTTCCCCGTTATCAGTGGTGCTGCGGATCAGCAGCTTGCCCCGACTGTTACGCTCAACCCCCATGAACTCCCCGGTGGCCGTTGCGAACCCCACCAAGTCCACATCATCACTGGTAATCACCTGATTCCACAGGTGGCGATCGAGTTGCCCCCCTTGGGGCATGGTGTTGGTTTGTTGAATCTGCTGGCCCAAGATCGGGCGCAAATTATTCGCATTTCGTTGGTTCGCGTCTTGCAACCCGCGCAAAACCTCCTGCAACAGGTCATCGGCGCGATCGGCCGTATCCCGCTGCATTTGCGTCAACACACCCAAAATGGACGATTTGCCGCCAGCATAGGACAAATATCCCACCAAGCTCACGATGACCAAGATTTGCGCCATGAATGGCACAACCAACACGATCGGGAGTGGCAAACGTCGCAACTGCTGAATCATGAAAACTGTTTTCTGATCAAGGTTTTCTGCTCAATTTCTGCTCAATTGAGGTTGCGGCATCATCTAGGCTTGCCAAGCAGCGACCAAACTCAACCGATACTTTTTTGCTAACGGATGCTAACAAATACATAAGTTGAGATGGTCTCTCAACCAAGGCGTATCAACCAATGCCCGTAGGAAAATCCCACGAGCACCATTGAGATCCCGATTCATTGACCGCCCATCAACTTTCGACTTGATGACCCGAGAGCCGCCAATCTTGACGATTTCACCTGTCCACGAAACGGTTTTAGATGTGTAGGCTTCATTGATATTGGTCAAGGCAATCTTGCCCAACTCCCAAGCTTTCCACTCTAGATGTTTCTTGAACTGGTAATGCGATAGGGTCAACATTTGCCGCACGGTTTTCGACTTAATCTTGCGACGTGATTTGCTCACCATTTGAGAGGATTCAAAGCTGGGCAACAAGATCACATCAAAGTTTTCAGTCAGAAACCGTGCGGTCTTGTGGTGAAGTTCTTTCACCAGATGTTGCACCTTGGAACGCAGGCGATCGGCGGCTTTCTTGAAGCGGCGCTTCTGGGCTGACTTCGCCTTGGTGATTTTGGAAATCAGGCGATCCAGCTTGAAGCACAGCTTTTGAATCAGCAAGTTCGAGTCATTGCCAATCCATCCATAGGATGACTCAGCAAAGAAGGTCATGAATGTGCGAACACCGGGATCTAAGGCAACCACCCGCCCTTGGTTTTCGGACTGAATGGGTTGCACTTCTGTTGAGGTGATCAGGTAATACTCACCATAGGCAAGTGTTAACCGACCATCACTGAAGCCATCAGGAATTGATTCTCTCAGGGCTGCTTTCCCCAAGATGGTGTGATAAACACCGTTTTTACTGATGGCTGATTTGGGGATGTAGATCGTTTGCTGTCGATCTTTTCGACTGCGGAAACGGCACTTTCGAATTTGCCCATCTGTCTTGAAGCCCTTTTTAGCTTCTCGAACGGCCGTGCAAGCATCTTTGACCGCAATCTTTTTGATCTGATAGGGAACTGATTTAGCCCATTCAGGAAGCGCACCCAGGATGATCGGCGCAACCGCCATCCAATTGGCTTTGGTTCCCGGCTCCTGAAGGTGCTTGATCGTGGTGTTGTAGACGTATCTAGAAACGCCAAACCATTGCTTCAGGAGTGCTTTTTGATCAGGGTTTAGAAAGATTCGGATCTTCCTGGATCGCCTTCCGGTAGCTTCTGAGTCCGGGCATTCGACGAGAGAATAGGTGAAGGATGGCGAGCAGATCCGCTGTGAGTTCGGATTCTGAGCAGTGAACAGATTGGTCGAGAACCATGAGTTCGCCACCGTTTTGTTGAACCATGAACTCGAACAGCTCGAATCCGAATCGGCAGAGTCGGTCTCGACAGGCAACCACAACTTGGAGCTGATCGCCACGCATGAGTCTGACCAGTAGGGATTGCAATCCTTTCCGCTTGAAATTGAGTCCCGATCCGATGTCTTGGATGATTTCGGCATCGGGGTAGCGATCGCGCATGAACTGGACTTGTCTAGCGAGATCATCTCGTTGCTTGGCTGAACTGACACGGCAGTAGCAAACAACGGCAGATCGAGTTGCGTTGCGTCCATACGACTCAACGTTGTAGAGCCGCTGACCCGCCTCGTTTCGGATGGTTTCGATCTTCCCTTCATCTGCGTACTTTCTCAGCGTATTAGCGTATTTGGATGCAATCCCAGAAATTCGACCGCTTTTCTGAGAGGAATGTATGCCATATCTAAATATGGGCATACGTTAGCGAATGTTAGTAAATTAATTACTGTTGATCAACCTCGATCCCAACCCCAGCAACGGTTCACGACAAATAAAACAGCCCCTAGCGATAGCTATCTATTCCCACCTGGCGATTGACCGAATTTTGCTGCACAACGAAACAAACCGCGAGTGATCGATTATCTGAACCCTGTCATTTTAGTGATTTGTGATTAATCTAAACTGACTCAGCAATCAGAGTTTCAGACCCCGATCACTCGATCGCGGGGTTCCCGTGGGCTAATTTCTTTGAGAATAATCCACCCTGATCAAGGTTTTTCATTCATTGTTTGTCTAAATATTTTCAAAAGTGTGAATTATGCTCAGAAATCGCAATTTTTTTGAAATTATTGTGAATTTCGGTTTGTTTTTGGCGATTTCTGCAAAGCAAGTCTTGAGAAAATCAATTTTTCTCAGACAAGAATTTCGCAAGAGTCTTTAGAGTTCCTCAAGATTACGATAGACCAAATTTGAAAAATCGGGGGCCGCCGCCACTCCCTGCGCCGGGAGCAATTGGTTGGCGGCTCACTCTACAAAGTTGAATTGATACAAAAAAATTTACAAAAACAGTCGAAATTGCCCAAATTAGTTCACTCAACTCAAGTTCGGTCAATTCAAGTTCGGTCAATTCAAGTTTGATCACCACCCCCCAGACCAGTTCCCTGGGGTCAACGGTTGCTCAAGGCTTCTTCCAGGGCAAAGGTGCGCTGATCGGATAAGCGAATCACACAGCGATCGCCCGTTGATTGCAGACTTTGTTCAAAGGCACAGGCGCGATCGCGAAATTGAATCCAGGCCGCTTCAGCCGCAATCAGGCGCGATCGCTGGCTGCCCGACTGGGCTTGCAACAGGGCTTGGTAGGCGCGATTTAAAGCCGCATCCGCAGCGGGTTGGCTGAGGCGACCGGCGGGAGGAGTTGTGCCTCGGCGATAGGCCTGCAGATCGTCCAGCCGCTCCTGGGTCACGATCTCCTTGCAACTCCATTCGATCAACGGTTGCATGGAGCCGCCTTCAAACTCGCCAGACGCAAAAGCACAGTGCCGATCGCGGAAAGTGATCCAAGCTTGCTGGGCACTCACCAGTTGTTGCTGTTGGGGGGCACTGAGCCGGACGATCGCCCGTTGGTAGGTTTGATTTAAGGTGCGATCGACCCGTTCCCAGCTTTCATAGGCGCAGCGGTTCATGGTGGTTTGATCTTGCGGATTCCGGCAATCCTGAGCCTGGGCCGCAGCGGGCAAAACCCCCACCCCAACAACCATTCCCGCCCCAGCGATCGCCCCAACGAGCCATAGCCCCAACCATCCGGGGGCCGATCGTTGGATTCGCTGCTGGATCCAAGTTGGGGAATGATTGTGCGAATTCATCTGCGAACTCATTTGCGAACAAGTTTTTACCGATGATTGCGCCAGTGGGTGGTGCGCCATGATTCGATCCCCATATTTGCTGACTTGTTCAATGCTGATGAGATTCGTTGCCCAGTTGATGCCTATTCAATCACTTGGGATTCCCTTGGGATTTGAGGGGATTGAATTTTGAGGGAATGGGGTATCGAATCTTCAAATCGAATCCTTCAGTTAAATCCATTAATCGAATCTGTGGCTCAGATCCAGGATCATGGTCTAGCGATCAATACTTAGTAATAAATACTTAGCAATGTCAGATTGCTGATCAACTATTTTGATCAGTTCTGATCAGTCACGATCGCCCGTTGCCGTCCGTCTCATAGTCCTTTACAGCCCCACAGCGCGATCGTCCTCCGGATCATTGACCCAAAACTCTTGATTGGCCCTGGCGATCGGCCCTCACAGGGATCCTAAATGTCAGGGATTAGCAATAAGCCACACTTAGACCCTTCATCGGAGTTTCCAAGCATTTGCTTATAGATTTTCCCTTTTGAACCCAGTAATCTTAAAAACAACTAAAGCATTCTTAAACTTGCATAACAGGACTGCGTTGCTGCATTGTCTGTTTCAGACTCTGCGGCCCAAAATTCTGCGCCCGAAACCTGCTATTCGTACCCTGATTCCCATGGAAAACGCCTATGGATCGCTGGATTATCGATAACCTTTGGCTGGTGCCGACCTACGCCCTCTTTGGCGGGCTGTTGGCCCTGCTTTGGTCGCCGGCCTTCATTCGGCGCACCGGCCCGCGACCGGCGGGCTATTTCAACATTCTGTCTACGGGCCTAGCGTTTTTACATAGCGCGATCGCCCTGCCCCTGATTTGGAACCAGCCGGAAGCCACCATTTCCTTTAACTGGCTGGATGCGGCGGGGCTGAATGTGGATCTTGACCTCAAGGCTTCCGTGGTGAACGTGGGCACGATGGCCCTGATTTCCGGGATTACCTTCCTGGCGCAACTGTTCGCCGTGGGTTACATGGAAATGGACTGGGGTTGGGCCCGGTTCTATTCCTTGCTGGGCTTGTTTGAAGGCGGCATGTGCCTGCTGGTGCTGTGCGACTCGGCATTCTTCAGCTATATCGTGCTGGAAATCCTGACCCTGGGCACTTACCTGCTGGTGGGCCTGTGGTTCAGCCAGCCGCTGGTGGTGACGGGAGCGCGTGATGCGTTCCTGACCAAGCGGGTGGGGGACTTGGTGTTGCTGATGGGCGTGGTGGCCCTGCTGCCGATCGCTGGGACTTGGAACTTTACGGATTTGACCGAGTGGGCCAAGACGGCCGAACTCGACCCCACTGTGGCAACCCTGCTGGGCTTGGCCCTGGTGGCTGGGCCGATCGGGAAATGTGCCCAAATTCCGCTGCACCTGTGGCTGGATGAAGCCATGGAAGGGCCGCTGCCCGCATCGATTTTGCGAAATGCGGTGGTTGTCCCGATCGGGGCTTGGGTGTTGGTGAAATTCCAGCCGGTGATTGCCCTGTCGCCCGTGGCGGTGACGGTGGAATGGTCGGTGGGCTTGGTGACGGCCCTGCTGTGCAGCGCGATCGCGATCGCCCAAATCGACATCAAGCGCGTGCTGTCCTACGCCACCAGCGCCTACATGGGCTTGGTGTTCGTGGCGATCGGCTTTGGTCAGTTGAATTTAGCGCTGCTGCTCTGCTTGACCTATTCCGTGGCCATGGTGCTGTTGACCATGAGCGCCGGTTGCGTGATTGCCAACTGCGTCACCCAAGACATCACTCAGTTGGGTGGCTTGTGGCCCAAGCGCCCGGCAGCGGGCCCCGGCTTCCTGGTGGGGATGCTGGGCTTGGTGGCCGTGCCGCCCCTGGGCTGCTTTTGGTCGTTGGCGGCCTTGGGCGGCGCTTTGCTGGATGCCAATCAACCGTTGATCTTTGCGGCCCTGCTGCTGATCAACGGCATGACGGGCTTTAGCCTGATGCGTACCTTTGGATTGGTGTTCTTTGGCTCCGAGTCCCCCATGACCGAGCGGGCCCCGGAAGTGCTCTGGCCCATGAGTTTCTCAACGCTGGTGATGGTGGGCGTGGTGTTGCACCTGCCGTTGCTGTTGATTCAATGGCAGGTGTTGCCGAGCCTGGGGGCAACGGAGGCGATCGCCCTGGCGGCCTCGTCCCTGGTGGGCTTGGGTTCAGCGGCGGCCCTGTACCTGAATCCACAGGTGGCTAAGCCGGTGCATTCGATTCCGGCTCCAATTCGCGATTTCTTTGCCTATGACCTCTATACGGCGAAGCTCTATCGCAACACGATCGTGCTGGTGGTGGGCGCTGTGTCCGGCGTGCTGTTCTGGATCGATCGGTTCATTGTCGATGGCTTTGTGAATGCGGTAGGGGCCCTGACGGTGGTAGGCGGCCAAGGCTTGCGCTACAACACCACGGGCCAAGTGCAGTTCTATGCCCTGTCGATTCTGTTGGGGGTGGTACTGTTTGGGGCGCTGGTTGCTTGGCCGATTCTGGCCCCGGCGGTTCCGTAGGTTCCGATCCATGGGGTCAACCCTTGGGGGCGCACGGCGGTGCGCCCCTACCCGGAACCCAACTCAGTTTCGTAGGTTGGGTTGAGCTTTGCGAAACCCAACGTGATCAATCGAAGCCTTACGGGTGTTGGGTTTCGTTCCTCAACCCAACCTACAACTTGCTCTCTCAGTGATTCAGCGTTAGCGCGTCGTTTGACTACAGCCGTAAATCACAGCAATGTCACAGTAAAAGCCTATGTTGAGCGCATTGATTTTAACTCCGGCGATCGGGGCGGCCCTGGTGGGTCTGTGGCCCGGTCAGCCCAACTCCGCCCTACTGAAAAAGGTGAGCCTGGCCGTGGCCAGCGCGATCGCCCTGTGGACGTTGTATTTATTTGCCCAGGTCGATGTGAATGCGATCGGGGCGCAAATGACCGAATATTTGCCCTGGGTTCCGCAACTGGGCTTGAGCTACAGCCTGGGTGTGGATGGCTTGTCGCTGCCGTTGGTGGGCTTGACCGCCCTGCTGGCCTGGATCGCCATTTGCAGCAGCGATCGGGACTTGCAGCGCCCCCGGCTCTATTACTCGATGATTTTGCTGGCGATCGCCGGGATTAACGGCGCATTCCTGGCCCAAAACCTGCTGCTATTCATCCTGTTCTACGAACTGGAGCTGATTCCCTTTTATTTATTGATCGCGATTTGGGGGAGCGAACAGAAACGCGGCTATGCGGCCACGAAATTTCTGATCTACACCGCCATTTCCGGGATTCTGGTGCTGGCGGGTTTCCTGGCCCTGACCTGGCTCAGTGGCTCCACCAGCTTTGACATTGGGCAAATCGACATCAAAAAGCTGTCTGACAGTGCTCAACTGATCTGCTTGCTGCTGTTGGTCGTTGGCTTCGGCATCAAGATTCCCCTAGTGCCGCTGCATACTTGGTTGCCCGATGCCTACGTGGAATCGTCGCCCGCCACCACGGTGCTGCTGGGCGGTGTGCTGGCCAAGCTGGGTACTTACGGACTGTTGCGCTACGGCTTGGGTCTGCTGCCCGATGCTTGGGGGACGATCGCCCCGGGTCTGGCGCTGGTGGGTGTGGTCAGCGTCATGTATGGCGCATTGACCGCGATCGCCCAAAAGGACATCAAACGGATGGTGGCCTACAGCTCGATCGGGCACATGGGCTACATCATCGTTGCCGCCGCCGCCCTCAATCCCCTATCCCTGCTGGGTTCCGTAGCCCAAATGGTCAGCCACGGCTTGATCCTGGCGATTCTGTTCTACCTGGTGGGTGTGATTGAAAAGAAAGTCGGCACCCGCGACCTGGACAAGCTGAACGGGTTGATGAGTCCGATTCGCGGCTTGCCCCTGACCAGCGGCCTGTTGGTGCTGGCGGGCATGGCCAGCGCGGGCATTCCCGGCATGGTCGGCTTCGTGGCGGAATACATGGTGTTCCAAGGCAGCTTCACCACCTATCCCGTGATTTCGCTGCTCTGCATCCTGGCTTCCGGGCTGACGGCGGTGTACTTCGTGATTTTGCTGAATCGCACCTGCTTTGGCCGCCTAGACAACGCCACCGCCTACTACCCCGCCGTGCGGTTTGATGAGCACTTGCCAGGTCTGATCTTGACCGGGCTGATCCTCTGGCTGGGGATTCAACCGAGCTGGCTGGTGAAGTGGATCGAGCCGACCACGGACGCGATGATCGCCGCGATTCCTACGGTGAACCAACCGGTGGCGATCGCCCCGACCAAACCAGCCCGAAAGGCCCCCGCGATCAATTAATCGGTTACTCGGCGACTCAACCAGACAAGGGGCTTAAGCCCCTTGCCCCCACTTTACTGATCGGGTGCAACGCTTGCGCCCCTCCCGAAACGTCTCTGAAACCTTGGAAATTTCCCCACAACATCATGGTTCAGACCCCAATCAAACCGGACACCGCCCCCAAAATCCCCCCGTCGCAGCATGAATTTGCGGAAGTCATCCATCGCCTCGAAGCGGGCGGCGCAATGTTGCCCGACACGCCGGAAAACCTGATGCAAATCATCGGCATTTACAAGGCCTATGCCGTGCCGATGGACTTCTATTGGCGAGATTTGCTCTACATCGCCGAAGAAGTTTTCCTGAATCCGTTTCCCTTCTTTAAATATTTCCTACCCCAGAAATATTTAGACTTACCAAACCACTACGCAGGCGACACCGCCGACCTGCGAATTTGGCGCGGCATTGCCACAGCCCACCCGGAATTGCTCGAATTTATGAGCAAGGGTGAAACGATTAAAATGCCGAAGCTGTTCCATCACCTGTGGCACGATCGGGTGAACATGGAATTCGCCGAAGCCTGTATGCAGGCCATGCTCTGGCATCGCAAAATGTATGCGGGTGTGAATCGGTTTGATGACTTTCTGAACACCGAGGAATATCGCCAAAACTGCGATCGCGCAATCAAAGCCTACTTCAAAGGCAATCCGATCATGTTGGGGATGTATAAACTCTTCCCCGAAGCCTTCATTGAACAATGCCGGATGATGTCCTACTACAGCAACTTGGGGCTGTTCTGGGAAATCATGGCTCCGGTGTTCTTTGAAATGTCGGATATCTACGATGAAGGTGGCTTCAAGGGTGTGCCCGATGCCATGAACTTCCTGATTAATGGCATTTTCGCGATCTCCGGTCGCCCCATCTATCACCGGGTGAATATTCGCGGCGAATGGTTTGATTTGGTGCCCAAAGATAAGGGCTTCATGTGGCTTTATGATGCCGCATTGCCCTACGTGGAAGCGGTGTTTTATCGCACGGCTCCGTTCCGAGGAACTAAGTCCTACAACGCCCAGGCGGGTCAAGTACCCAGCGAGCAAGCGGACTTCCACTACGGCATTCTGTACGCGGACGTATTCCCCGTCGGAACCGCCGGGATTCCGCCCACACAGTTGATGCAGGATATGTTGCATTTCCTGCCGCAATACCTGTTGGATTACTATCACCAACATTGCCGGGGCGAGGACGATATGTTGATTCAGCTTGGAATTACTTTCCAGCGATCGATGTATTGCGTCACCTCCGCCGTCATCCAAGCGCTGCGGGCAGCCCTGCTCTATCCGCTGGATGACGAAAACCCGGAACACCTGATGGCCAACCGCAAATTCTTCGAGGCGCAAATGGATCGCTTCAAGCGCCCCGAAGCTCGCCTGCGCGACATCCAGAATCGCGATTACCGCTAAGTTTCCTTCCTAAGAGTTGCTTGCTCTACTTGAGCAGCTAGGCGATCGGGTTAGTGTGTCCCACTAGCCCGATTTTTTATCTGTTTAAATCTAGGTACAGCTAAATGTGAGTCTCAGCCAACGATCGCTCTGCTGTTTCACTCCCTTGGCGGTTTAGGGCTTGCCAATTGGCGGCGATCGGCTCGAATGCACAATAGCAAGTAATCACTTCGCGCCCGCTATTGCTTATAAATTGTTCCACTTCAATCACGACCCAATCGCCGTCCCGACCATGGGTTACGCCATTACCCGGATCGGTCAAATTGCTGTAGTCCCGTAGCCGATCGCCCGGCTCCGGCAATCGATTAGCGCCGTAGTCCAGCTCCTGCGCCAACAAATCCGTTAAGCTGCCCCGAGGCATCAATCGCCGTTCTTCCCAGCCAGGTGCGTCGGCCGCAGCCACATACAAAATCCGCCGATTTGGAATTAGTTCAGTCATCGCCTTTTTCCTCCTGCCAAGTTTCATCCATAAAACTGGTTTGCGGCCCTTCAAAGACGCAATCTACACCCAAGGCCATACCTCCATCAGCCTTCACAATATCTTTGAGTTTCCATCTATTTCGCTGGGCCATTTTTCGACAATCGGCAGGAGTAGCAGCCCCATGAACATTTTCGGTTTCTGGGTCGTATTCCCAACTTTTCTTGCTCACCAGCGATCGCCTCGCACGATTTCTGTTAATGGCTATTGAATGCTATCTAATATAGCGATTTTGAGAGTGTATACAGCCTTGACTTCAAACAATTGGCACGCTGTATCACAGATGCAATGAAGGGTAAGACTGATTTTCTAGGTACTACCACTGTGCTTATTGAGCAAGGTAAAGGCTGTATCAACCTTGGAATACACTGGGAATTGTCTTTAAGTCAGTGGTTTATGCTGAGATCATTCATCCTTCGTCAATCGGCGATCGCTCTAGTTGGATTAGCCTTGGTTTCAGCTCCCACGTCAGCGCAAACAGTTAATTGGGAACAATTGCGGCGAGCTTGTCCCCAAAATCCTCAAGCTTATGTGGGTTCAGCGGCTCAAGCGGCATCTATGAAAGAAGTGGTTCGACGCTATCTTGGCGCAACTGCTGATAGTTTGGAGCACATGTCTGACCCAACAATTTATCGGGGTTGGGGTGATATATCTTTTTTGTCTGGTGAGATGTCTAGCGCTCGCCAATTTTTGATTAACCCTAACGGTCGTGTCACTGAGTTGTCATTTTCGCTGGACTTTGCTTCCGGCCAACATGACAATTACCGTTCATTGGAGCGAATGCGTAATTTAGGCGTTCCGCCCCAGGTAACAGCTTGTTTGCATGAAGGAGCAAGGCTTTTTCATTTTTAGTGCTGTGGTTGGAGATGAATTGCGATGACCAGACCAAGCATTCTGCGTCCGGGTCAGTCCTATCACTTCCAGGAATATTTTGAGATGGCCTATGAGCCGGACGATATTTTGGCGGAGTTTGGCTACACGTTGCAGCGATCGCGCCTGGTCTTGCCCCACAGCACTGCACCGCTCGATCGCCTGGAAGATCTAAAAACACGCATTCAAGAGAGCTTGCCTTACATTAGCCTCAGCAGTGAAGCGGCTCGGCGGGAATTGTTAATTGCACCATTGTTGTTGGATGTGGTGCATTACACGCGGGCGCAACTGCGAATTGAATATCCCTTAATGGTTAATGAGCAACTGAAAGGCTCTCTTGATTATTATCTTTATGCGGCGCAAAAGCTGCTAGTGATTGAGGCGAAGAATGCTGATTTAGCGCGTGGTTTTACGCAGTTGGCGGTGGAGCTAATTGCGCTGGATCAATGGACGGATAGCGATCAAGATTATTTGCTGGGTGCGGTGTCTACGGGCGATGTTTGGCAATTTGGCCGCTTGAATCGATCGCGCAAGCAAGTGGAACAAAGCCTGATTTTGTATCGTGTGCCTGATGATTTGGAGAGCTTGCTCCGAATTTTGGTCAAGATCTTGGAGCCTTGATATCCTAAGCCTCAGATATAAATTGCATCGCGATCGATCCGGCGTTTCAGATAGGGATTCATGCGCGGGCGATAACGAATTAGGTCGATCGAGCGTTGGAAAATTTGCTCTAAATCCGCTTTGATATCCACCATTGTGAATAGATCCGGCACGGTCAATTCCAAGACGATATCGATATCGCTGTCGGGTGTGGCTTCGTTGCGGGCCACTGAACCAAAAATACCAAGACGGGTTACACCATATCTTTGGTGAAGATTGGGAGCGAGTTGCCGCAGCATAGCAAGGATACGATCGCGATCGGGAGGGCCGTTGGATAAGGTCGATATTGGTTCGGTCATTATTGACTGATTAACCTTTTATTCAACTCAAGTTTCCGGCTCTGGAGATTGAGAATATCGATATTCTACTCATTCAATAATTGCTGTTGACGATGCCAGGCCACGGAGAGGGCGCGGATCGCGGCCATTTCTTCAGCGGGGATTTTTTCCAGATGTTTCAAAATCAGGCTCATGCGCCCCTGTGATCGCAATTTGCTTTCGTGCCGTGCCAGGAAATCCCAATAGAAAAAGTTAAACGGGCAAGCTTTCGGGCCGGTGCGATCGCGTGGATTATAGCGACAGCCTTTGCAATAGTCGCTCATCCGATTGATATAGTTCGCTGAGGCGGCGTAGGGCTTGGAAGCCAGCACCCCACCATCGGCAAATAGCCCCATCCCCAACACATTGGTTTGCATCACCCAATCGTAGGCATCAATAAAAACCGCGTGGAACCAGTTCTCAACTTCCTGGGGATTCAGACCGGCAATCAGGGCAAAATTCGACAGCACCATGAGCCGCTGAATGTGGTGAGCATAACCGGTGCGATCGACCTGTTGCAGCACTTGGCGCAGACAGTTCAAATCGGTGTTGCCGTCCCAAAACCACTGGGGCAGAGCATGTTGGTGGTTAAACCAGTTGCGATCGGGGTAGGGCGGTTCCTCGTTGGCCTTCAGCACTTGCAGGTAAATGCCGCGCATATATTCCCGCCAGCCCAGCACTTGGCGAATGAAACCTTCGACGCTGGCGATCGGCAGGCCCCGATCGCGCCAGGCCTTTTCGGCGGCAAAGATCACCTCACGCGGGTGCAGCAATCCGAGGTTGAGGTAGGGCGAGAGCAGGGCGTGCCACAGGGTGTCTTGGCCCGTCACCATCGCGTCTTGGTAGGGGCCAAAGGTGCGGAGTCGGTGGGCGATGAAGTGGTCGAGTACGTCGAGGGCGCGCGATCGGGTGGTGGCCCAGCGGAAGGAGTCGATCGATCCGTAGGTGGGCAAATCGAGCGATCGCACCTTTTCGATCACCGTCAGCACAATTTCATTGGGCGCAAACTCCAGCGGCGCGGGTGGATGTAGCGGCCCCTTGGGGGGTTGGCGGTTGTCCTTGTCGAAATTCCACTGGCCGCCGACGGGTTTGGAACCCTCCATCAAAATTTGGAATCGCTTGCGCCCTTCTCGATAGAAATCTTCCATCAGAAAGCGTTTGCGACTGCCAAACCAGTCCGCTAGCTCTTCTTCGCTCCAGAGGAATTGGTTATTGGGGATTTGCTCCAGTTTGCAGGGCAAATCGAGCTGATTCAGAATTTGCTGAAAGGGCCGATCGACCGGAGCCATCACCAACAGCCGATCGATTTGGTGTTTGATCACCCAGGCACGCAGAGGCGTAGCGAAATCTTCTGCCTCGGCCCAGGTGGCGGGCCAGCCCATATCCTGCAACTCCCGCACAAAGTGGCGCATGGCCGACCAAACCAGCACCAACTTTTGGGCATGGTAGGGCCGTTGGCGCACGTGGGCCAGGGACTCGATCGCGATTACCGGAACCCGTGCCCGATCGCCCGCACAGGCCACCAACGCCGCCTGCTCGTGCCACAGTTGATCGCCCAAAATCCACACCCCCGTTTTCATGGGGATGCTCAATTGCTGGAGTTCCGCACCCATTACGCCCTACCGATTTCTGACCAAAATAAAGGGTACAAGCCCCGCCCTTCTAGGGCGGCTTGTTCGATCAACCCCGCTTATAATGTTAGTTATGAAAGCACGATTTCGCTACCGAATTTATCCCAATCGCCTGCAAAGATTAATGCTGGCGAAGACGTTCGGTTGTGCTCGTGTGGTCTACAACGATGCAATTCGGTTGCGTCAAGACCTCTATCAGCAAGGGGAGAAAGTTAGCGATACTGAAATTCAGAAACGGGTGATTACCCAAGCCAAGCTAACCGTTGAACGTGAATGGCTATCGGAAGTTGCATCTGTGCCGTTAGTTCAATCCTTGCAAGATGCCCATCTGGCTTTTCGTAATTTCTTCAAAAGCTTGAAGGGTGAGCGCAAAGGCCGCAAGATTGGGTTTCCGAAGTTCAAAAAGAAACACTCAACTCAATCTATTCGCTTCACAACTAACGGTTTTTCGGTTAAACCCAACTCGGTTTACCTAGCCAAGCTCGGTTGTGTTCGAGTCAAGTGGTCAAGAGAACTGCCATCGGATCCATCATCGGTGACGATCATCAAGGATGCAGCCGATCGCTACTTTGCATCGTTTGTCTGTGAAGTAGATCCAATCGCCCTGAAGGCTATTAATGATGGAGTGGGGATCGACCTGGGCTTGACCACCTTCGCCACCCTGTCCACGGGTGAAAAGGTACTAAGTCCCAAGCCGTTGGCTAAATCCCTCAAGCGATTGCGCCGTGCTCAAAAATCCCTCAGCCGCAAGGTTAAGGGCAGCAAGCGTCGATATCTAGCCCGACGCAAGGTGGCCCGGATTCACGCCCGCATCAAGGATCAACGAACTGACTTCCTGCACAAGTTATCGACCCGGATCGTTCGCGAGAACCAAGCGATCGTTCTGGAAGATTTGAATGTGTCGGGTATGGTCAAAAACCGCAAGTTGGCGCGGGCGATTTCTGATGCTGGCTGGTACAGCTTCCGACAGATGATCGAGGGCAAATCGATCCGTTACGGGCGGGATTTCCAGGTGATCAGTCGATGGGAACCGACTAGCCAGCGTTGTTCATCTTGTGGTCAATTGGGCGGCAAGAAACCCCTTGATGTACGCGAGTGGACGTGTATGCACTGCGGGGCAATTCACGATCGCGATGTGAATGCCGCCATCAATATCAAAGTCGCGGGCGGGCAGTCCGAGACTCAAAACGGACGTGGAGGCCAGCGTAAATCCAGTTCGCTGGTAGCAGCCGATGAAGCGTCAACCCGTGGTCTAGTCGAGCAACTTCGGTTGTTTGCCTAGGGCCGGAATCCCCGCTCCTTTAGGACAGGGAGGATGTCAATGATTTCTACTGCTTGTGCGCCTAAGCAAGTGCTCCTAAGCATCGGTGGGCCGATCGCCCCGGTTTCCCTGCACCCAAAGCTGCACCATCAGCGCCAACAACCCCAGGGCCACAAAGCTAAAGACAAAGGTTCCCAGGGTTCCCACCCCGACCACCAAGGTACGCACCGCACCGCCAATGCTGAGGGTGAGGCGGTTGGTGCTGGTGATGGGGTGGGCGGCAAAGGTTTGGGCAATTTTATAGGTCAGTGCGCCGGCTCCCACCGCGATCGCCGCCGAAATCCCGGAACCCCCCAGGCAATCCAGGGGTGAGGGCATTTTCTTGGCGGGAGTCTCGGGGGTGGTTTTGCTGGTTTTGGGGTTGGGTTTGGAGGTCATGGCAAGGCGGCGCTAAACGCTGACTCCCCTTAATTTACAGCCGATCGGGTCGTTCCCACCGCGCAAAGGCGGATCCCGGGGCGATCGGGGAAATTTCCCCTTCAGTCGTATTAGGGCAGAGTGAGTTGGGGTGAATTCGAGGCGATCGGGGGCGATTGAGGGCCAGACGGCAACCCATTCTCTCCCTGATGGCTGGGTTACTTCCCCTGGCTCGTTACAAGCCAGTTGCAGAACTTCATGAAGAAACCCAGAAACTTCATCAAGTTTTCTATGGGATCAAAAAGAGGCTCCGTCTTCATTTTGAGTTTTTCAAAATCAAGTTTCAGCATAATCAAACACCTTGGGCATTTGATCCCTATTTTTGCCTAGTGATTCCCTAAAGATGTTCTTAAGAATTGCTGGAATAAAGTCAGCGCAAAATCCTTTCCTCTAATGAAGTGGTTTTGACGATGATTGTTTTTCTTCAAAGAAAGGGAAAAGCTTATCTCTCAAGGCGATGAGCGTTCTTGAGAAAGCCCGTGAAATTGCAACAAATTCCTTTAGGCAAGTTGTTATAAATGTCATCACTCGATCGCGCGATCGATAAGACAAGTTGAAAATTCCGATCGCAACCGGGGGATCGGCCTAGGATGCAAGCAGTTGCGCGGAAGCGAACGCGTATGAAAGTTGCGGTTGTGAAAGAAGTGGCGCTGGATGAACGGCGCGTGGCCCTGGTTCCCGACGTGGTAGCTCGTTGGGTCAAAAAAGGGCTAGCGATTGCCGTGGAAACCGGCGCGGGAGAACGCGCAGGATTTACGGATTCGGCCTATGAAGCGGCGGGCGCAACAGTGACGAGCGATCGCGCTCAACTGTGGCAAACGTCGGATTTGGTGACGAAGGTTTTGCCCCCCACCGATGAGGAACTGGGTTGGCTGAAATCGGGATCGATGTTGATGGGCTTTTTGGAGCCGCTCGATCGCCCTCAGTCCATCAAAACCCTGGCAGAACGGGGCATCACAGCGATTTCCCTAGAATTCGTGCCCCGCAGCACCCGTGCTCAGGTGGCGGATGCCCTTTCGTCTCAGGCCAACGCAGCCGGCTACAAGGCTGTGCTGTTGGCGGCGGCGGCCCTGCCCAAATATTTCCCCATGTTGACCACAGCGGCGGGAACCATTCCGCCAGCCAAGGTGTTGGTGTTGGGTGTGGGTGTGGCCGGGTTGCAGGCGATCGCCACCGCCCGCCGATTGGGGGCCGTGGTGGAAGCCTTTGACATCCGCCCGGAAACCCGCGACGAGGTGCAAAGCCTCGGGGCCCGGTTTGTGGAAATGATGATCGAGGAAGAAACCAGCGGGCAAAACGGTTATGCCAAAGCGGTTTCCGATAATTTGCAAGCTCGGATTCAAGCCACCGTGGCTGAACGGGCAATCGGGGCTGACGTGGTGATCACCACCGCCAAAATTCCCGGCCGCCGTGCCCCCATCATGGTCACCGCCGACACCGTGGCCCAAATGAAGCCCGGTTCCGTAATTGTGGACTTGGCCGCAGAACAGGGCGGTAACTGTGAATGCAGTCAACCGGGCCATGACCATGTGGTGAATGGGGTGCAAATTTTGGCCCCGATGCACTTGGCCAGCACGGTCACCACCCACACCAGTATGCAATACGCCAAAAACTGTTCGGCCCTGTTGGACTGGTTAATCAAAGATGGGCAACCGGTATTCAACTTTGCCGATGACATTTTGGATGCGGTTTGCATCACCCACGGCGGTGAAATTCGCAACGATCGGGTGCGAAATTTGGTCGCCACCCTCTCAGAAACCCCTTCGGCTGAATCAATGGTGTTGGCCTCATGAGTGAAACCTTGGTAACGGGTTTGGTGGTGTTTGTTTTGGCCTCCTTTGTGGGGTTTGAAATCATCAACAAAGTGCCTCCCACGCTCCATACCCCTTTGATGTCCGGTGCGAATGCCATTTCTGGAATTGCCGTGGTGGGGGCAATTTTGGCCGGCGGCGCAGCACAACTCAGCGGCCCCACCATTCTGGGCTTGGTGGCCATTGTGCTGGCCATGGTGAATGTGGTTGGTGGCTTTTGGGTGACCGATCGAATGCTGCAAATGTTTAAGAAATAGCCTGACAGCCACTTGAAGCAGCCACTTGAAGCAGCCACTTGAAAAGGCCTGAAAAAGGCTTGAACTTGAAAAGGCTTGAAGACAACCTGAGAAGCAACCTCTAAATTCCCCAGCAATGACCCTTTCCTAAACCGATCGCCTGACTCGATTGTCCAACTGTTCCATCGCCCAATGGCTATTTTTCATCTTCAAAATGGGCAAGCGATCGGGAGCAAAGGCCAATCGAAGTCAGCCGATACAAATTCAGGATGTAATTGAGGGTTTGATGCAGGGGATCACCAAAGGTTGAATTCCGGGGTTGAATTCCGGGGTTCAATTTCGGGGTTCGATTCAAGACTTAACTCAATGTTCGTTCAACGCTTCATTCAACGCTTGGCTCAATGAAAGGCTGGAATTTTGAAGCATCCTGAGACCAAAGGGCGAGGACATAAGGAATGATCGATGGACTTGTATCGGGTGTTTTGCCCGCTGAATGGTGGACAACGATCGCCCGGCTAAGCAACTTGGCCGCTGCGGCCCTGTTCATTGTGGGGATCAAAATGTTGGGATCGCCCGCCACCGCTCGCCGGGGCAACTGGCTGGCGGCAGTGGGCATGGCCATGGCGATCGGGGTGACCCTGCTCGATCGCTCCGCCGTGAACTATGGCGCACTCTTGGCCACCCTGGTGGCGGGATCGGTGATTGGTCTGATTGCCGCCAAGCGCGTTGCCATGACCGACATGCCCCAGATGGTGGGCTTGTTGAACGGGTTGGGCGGCGCGGCCTCGGCCCTGGTGGCAGCGGCGGAATATTGGCGGATTGTGAACACGGGCGCACCGGTTCCCACCGACACGGCCGTGACCGTCATTGCCGGGCTGCTGATTGGGGGCGTGACCCTCACGGGCAGTTTCATGGCCTTTGCCAAGCTGCAAGGACTGGTAACCGGCGCACCCATCACTTTCCCCCTGCAACAACCGGTGAATTTCGGCTTGCTGCTGGGCTTTGTGGCCAGCGGTGCTTATTTGCTGATTCACCCGGGCGATTTGACGGTTTTGTGGCTGCTGACGGGCATTTCCCTGGTGCAGGGGGTGTTGGTGGTGTTGCCGATCGGGGGTGCTGATACGCCGGTCGTGATTTCGCTGCTGAACTCCCTGTCCGGGCTGGCGGCCAGTGCGGCGGGTTTTGTGTTGGGCAATGAAATGCTGGTAATTGCCGGGGCGCTGGTGGGCGCTTCGGGGCTGATCCTGACCCAAATCATGTGCAAGGCCATGAACCGATCGCTGACCAATGTGCTCTTTGGAGCCTTTGGCAGCGTCAGCACGGCCACGGGCGACGGTGGCAGCAGCGATGCGGGTTCCCACACGGTGCGCTCGATCGACCCGGAAGAATGCGCCATGATGTTGGGCTATGCCCGATCGGTGGCGATTGTGCCCGGCTATGGCATGGCGGTAGCCCAAGCCCAGCACGCCGTGCGGGAATTGGCCGATCAGCTCGAACGGTTGGGTGTTGATGTGCGCTATGCCATTCACCCGGTGGCGGGTCGGATGCCGGGCCACATGAACGTGTTGCTGGCGGAAGCCAACGTGCCCTATTCCCAACTGTGCGACCTGGACGACATTAACCCGGACTTTGAACGGGTGGATGTGGCGCTGGTGATTGGGGCCAATGATGTGGTGAACCCGGATGCCCGGGACAATCCCCAAAGCCCGATCTACGGAATGCCGATTCTGGAGGTCGATCGCGCCAAACACACGATCGTGATTAAACGCAGCATGAACCCCGGATTTGCCGGTTTGGATAATGCGCTCTTCTATGAAGACAAAACGATGATGCTGTTTGGCAGTGCAAAAGAAAAAGTGTCTGAGCTGGTGGCCAGCGTTAAGGAACTGAGCTAGGAATTAAACAGACCATCATCCCCGATTGGGATTGAAAAGCAGGTTCGGAGTGCGGGTTGGTTGCGCGGGCCGGTTATGCGGGTTTGTGATGTCAATGGCAACCTGCATTCCAGATGGGCCTTCGCCATCATCCAGAACTTGAATCATTCAAAGCTTGCAACCCATGGGTGCGGGGATGAGTCTTTTAATTTAATCAGTTAACTCAACCCGTGCATGGGCCAATCAACACATGGGGGCGATCGCCGCTCCCATTATGAGCCGAACTGATTTGGAGAGCTTGAGCGATCAATCACGATCCCGCAACTTTCCCGATCGTTCGGCTTGACCTATGCAAAGGTTGAAATCGACTGAGGGTAGCTTTGCTCAGGCCCGTTAGTGCCGTCTTGCGAGATGGGCTGGCGGTGTGGGCTGTGGGCTGCTGATTTCAAACAACCACGACACTATGAAACGTAACTTTCCGACCCAGGCGCTGCAATCGTTGACCATCGTAGGAAGCTTTGTGGCCCTGGGCCTTGCGTCCGGTTTGAGCGCCCAAGCCGCAGAGCCGATCGAGACCGATCGCCAGTCGATCGGGAGCCTGACCCAGCGCAATGCTTACCCGCCAGAATTTTCGCGCGCCTTTTTGCAAAGCTGCACCCGATCGGCTCAACAATCGGGCCAGTTTAACCAACAGCAGGCTACGCAATATTGCCAATGCTCCTTGGCGGAATTCCAATCGCGCTATACCTTGCAGCAAACCATGAATCTCTACCAACGGATGCAGCAATCGAACAGCAATGAGCTGCCGCCGGAAATGATGCAAATTGCGCGTACCTGTGTGCAACGGGTGTTTGGTACTCGCTAACCAAACTGAGCCAGTCAAACTGAGCTAACCGGACTGAGTTAATCAGGTTGAGCGAATCAGGTTGAATTAATCAGATTGCGTTGATCAGACTGAGCGAATCAAGTTGATCCCGTGAGCAGCAACTCGCTCCTCAACGGTCTCCCTCGTTAGCCGGGGCCCCAATCGTGAACCGATCGAACGGTTGAGCGGGTTGCTCCGGCTTTCTGGGGTCAAAAACATAGCTAGTGACCGTTCCGGCAGCCGTGTCCAAAATACTGAAGGCGGTGATTTCGTTGCTGGCCAAGTAGGGCTGAGGGGTTTGATCCAAGGGATCAATCAAAGGAGCGATCGAGGGCACAATCGGGGGCAATCCATTGGGATCCCCGATCGCCACATAGTCCGATCGCTCAAACCCGCTACCCTCCGGCGGAATGCCCGATCGCCCCCGATCGCCCCAGGCCGCCCCATAGCTATTGCCCACGTTCGACGTTTCCAGGTAGTGGGTGCGGCCACGGCGGAACCGATTCCACAGGTGCGAGTGGCCATACAACACCAAATCCACCTCCGCCGATTCCAGCAGGGGGGACAAATATTGGGCAATCACATCTTGATCGCGCGGATAGGCATATTTCACCGCCATCACTTGGCCCAGGTCATCCCGCTCGATCGTCTGGATGGGATCCGTGAAAGGCGGCACGCTGTTATCCCCCAAGGTATGGGGCGGGTGGTGAAACATAACCACGCGATACTTGGCTTGGCGAAATGGCTCGCCGGCCAATTCCGCCTGGAGCCACTGAAATTGCGGACTCCCCGGGGCGATCGACTCAAAAATATGCTGACCCCAACCCCAATCGATCGGACTTTGGGGCTGGCCTTCGTGGAAGCGGCCGCCAAACTTCGCCGTCAAAATGGGCGATCGCCAAGCTTGGGTCACGTTCAACACCACCAACCGCAAATCCCCAAAGCTGACGGCGTAGTAATTGCCCTCGCCCCGATCGTTAGTCGGCAACGTCCAAATTTCCTCATAGGTGCGCGTGTTGAACGATTGATCCGCCAAGGCGGCCAGGCTGATTGCAGCCCCTGGTGTTTCCCCCGACGTTGCCCCTGAAACTTCGCCGGAGGCCGGATCTAAGACCCGATCGCCCGCTCCCCGTTGCGCTTGCGCGGCCCCCTGTTGCGCGACCCAGCGAGGCACGGTGTCATAAAATTCCCGGTTGAGATCTCGGGCCCGCCCCACCCGACCCATCACCTCGTGGTTGCCTAGGGCCGCGAACAGGGGAGCCTCCTGCAAAATAGCCCCGCCTTGGTAGGTGTGACCTTGGAGCGATCGATTGGCTCGTCCTTGCAAACAGGGAAAAAACGCCCCACCACCCACATCGTCAAACCATTCCGAAGCGCGATCGGGCACATTCACCAAGTCCCCCGCAAACAACACCCCATCCACCCGGCCCACCGTGGCCACCACCTGTTGCAAGTTGGCCGCCACCATTGGCTTCAGTTGATGATCCGAAGTCAACAGCAGTTGCAGCGGTTGGCCCGGCAGCGGTTGGGGCGACAGGCGAAACACTCCGCTACTGACGGCGCGATCGCCCCCTTGACTCGTCACCCGATAGGGAACCGACTGGCCCGGCAGCAACCCCGAAACGATCGCCTCATGTCGCCAAATGGGCCGCTCCCAAACCTTCACCCCCTCGGGCCGCTGGGCCGCCACCCGCTCCGGCAGTCGCGATTGACCATCTTCACGGGTACGAGTCAAGCGGCGGGTTTGGGCCAAGGCCTGCCGATCGAACCGATCGCCCCAATCCACCCAATGGCGATCGCCCGGCCATTCCGTGAACCAAACCACATGCACCGAGTCCGGCCCCGGCAACTGCAAAAATGGATCCGTCAAAAGCTCCATAGCATCCCCCTCGGATAACTGGGCCGACCACTGGGAAAGCGGGTGCAGGGCTGCGGATCCCAAAACGGGCGGCATTTTCAGCGCCAACATCCCCCCGATCGCCAGCAACACCAACAACAGCCCCCAAACGCCACCGCCCCGCACCATTTTCGGGAGTTGCCGGATCCGTTGCCACCGGCCAAGCCCCCGGGCGCGATCGCTCAACCACCATCCCCTTGGTCGCCCCATCGCCCTAGGCAAACAAATCTAAGGGTAGGTGGCCATACATCGCATTCAATTCCTCATCCACATGGGACTGACAGGACACCAAAACCCCTCGATTTTCACCCTGGTAGGGTTCCGCATAGAACAACAGGGAGTTAGTGTTGCACTTGATATAAATCGGCTGTTCCGGATTGGCCACCCCCCGCCGTTCCGGCTCCGGCGGCACTTCACGATCCAAACCGGCCCCATAGGCCCGCACGGCCGCCAACCCTTGAGCGATCGAATCCGCACAAACTCCAAAAATCACGCAGTCTGCCTCCTGAACCACCGTCCGCAGAGCCGATCGAATAATCGCCTGCTGACTCTCCGAGAGACTGGGCGCTTCTTCCAAACAGTTAAACACCGCCAAAACCTTCTGGGCTTCCAGCAACGACAGGGGAGCCGTTCCCGCCCCATTGGTTCCTAACGCATCTGATCGACGAGTTGAGTTGTCCATAGCAATCCAGAGTTTCCCTTGTCCACAAACTTCACCGCAAACTTCACCGCAAGCAATCAAGACTGCAAGCAATCCGGGATTCGATCCGCTTAAAGTTGCCCAAAAATGACCCAACCTGCAAACGAAGCCACCCGATCGCTCCCCGATGGTTGCTCCCCCCCATCCGTCGCAATCCATTCCGGGATCCCAAATCGTAGCGTAGGGCCGGAAACCAGCTAGAGCCAATCTTGATCAAAATTCTGGCCAATTCTCATCCCCATCTCCATCTTGCCCCACCCAGCTAGCAACAACCCCATGGAGAATTGCGCTGAAACCTCCACTGAGAAATAGGGCCTTAGCGTGATTTTTCAATTCTGATTCCGGAAATGTGACGGTTAAAAATCCGGCAACAATCAATGTGTTTTTCTGGCACAAGTAACAAGAGATACATATCGCTTGAAGCAGCAAAGAATCTCTAAAATACGGAAAATTCAAGCTAAAACAACATTTTTCCGCATCAGCATTCAAAAGCGCTTGATTGCTCAATGAAGCAAATCATACCAAGCACAATCGTTCTCAGTGGCTATCAAGGGTGATGCACAGCGCGATCGGGCAGAGCAGTTCGGCAGGGCAATTCGACAGGGCAAAAAAATTTTTTAGAAAAGCTGGAACTTTTTCCCCTTTCAAGGCAACAATATAAGCAAGAGTAGTGGAGAGATGTGTCACCGCTGCGGAGACCTGGCAGATTCGTCTGCCGGATCTCTGCATTTTTTTTGGGAATTTTTTGAGCCGCCACCCGCTCCCACTGTCGTTACGAAGTGACCACATAAGGGTTCCAGCCATGGAAAGTCGTCCGCCCCTGCCGCCGTTTACCCGCGAAACCGCGATCGCCAAGGTGCAAGCCGCCGAAGATGCTTGGAACACCCGCGACCCGGAGCGCGTATCGCTGGCTTACACGGAAGATTCGGTTTGGCGCAATCGATCGGAATTCTTTGCGGGACGGGACAAAATCCGCGAGTTCCTGACCCGCAAGTGGAGTCATGAGCTGGACTATCGCCTCAAGAAGGAACTCTGGAGCTTCACCGATAACCGAATCTCCGTGAAGTTTGAGTATGAGTACCACACGGACTCGGGGCAGTGGTATCGCGCCTATGGCAACGAGCAATGGGAATTTGCGCCCAACGGCTTGATGCAGCGCCGGGAAGCCAGCATTAACGATGTGCCGATCACCGAGGCTGATCGCAAGTTCCGTTGGGAACGATCGGGCTGATGTTGCCCTGTCCAAAAATCTTGCAAAACCCACCCATCTCCCAACCTTTTGGCCTGACGGTCGATCGGCTCTAGCGTGCATCTGTTTCCTCGCAGGGCGATCGCGCATAATTGATGCAGCCAATCATCCTTTGTGAGACTCCGATGGTGGACTGGTTAGTAATCTGGGGCGTGACGCAGACGGTGGGGTTTGTCTTTGGCGCAGTGATGGAAGATCTGGCCAAGGACACGCTCAAAGATTACGTCAAGGATTTTTTTAAGGGGCGGTTGCAAGGACTAGTTGATCGCTTTGGGTCTGACTCGCTGGAAACGGAGACGGGCAAAGCGATTAAAGGCTTTTTGGACTTGGTGCAGCGAGAGCTTGAAGATTGCTGTGATGATGAGTTGGAGCGGGTTCAGGCTTATGCCGAATCGCTGAAGCGGTTGATTGCTGATCCGGCGGTGGCGGGGGTGTTGGGGAGCGTGTTCACGGATGGGGGGCAAGTTGATCCGGTGGTTTGGGCCGATCGCTGGTTAGCCCTGAGGCTCCAGCCCTTGCCCCCAGAATTTAATTGGCAAAAAATCGCCAAACGCTATCAGAAATACACCCGCGAGTTGATTGGGGCGGATGAGAAATTGCGGGCGATCGCCCAGTTCGAGCTGGTGGCGGAAACCCGTGATTTGGTTCGCGGCTCGCTGGGGCCGATCGTGGATTTTGACCTGTTGGCCTATGCGCGATCGCTCCAAACCGATCATGAGGTTTTGCCACTCGACCAGTTGGCCACCGATGGGGGAGCCTATTCGGTGAAGCTGTGGCAAGTGTTTTTGCCGCAACGGGCGCGGGAATGTGGGGAATATTTGCCGCAACTGGACAAAGCACCCAAGGAATTGCTGCGGCAATATGGCTTGCTGAAGGAAGAACTCGACGAAAACCAGCAGGAGCGATTACGGGATCTCTATCGCAACCAAGCGCCGCAATCCGTGGTGGAATTGGTCAAAAATCCGAACATGAATTTGTTCGTGATTTTGGGCGATCCGGGTTCAGGAAAATCCACGTTGCTCAAATATTTGGCGTTGGATTGGGCGACCTATGAAAACGAGCTATTTAAAACCAATCACACCCAGCCTTCGGATCAGTTGCTGTTGCGGCCGTTGCCCTTGTTTGTGGAGTTACGGAAATTATCGCGCCAAGCGTCCTTGGATGTTTTGGACTATTTCCATGCAGGCAATGTCTTGGATCGGTTGAATAAATCCCAGTTGCATGACTGGTTGAGCGCTGGGCGGGTGCTGCTGCTCTTTGATGGATTGGATGAGGTGTTTGAACCGGCGCGGCGAGATGAAGTGATTCGGGAAATTTGCCGATTAGCGCATGACTATCCTGCGGCCAAAATCATTGTGACATCGCGGGTTTATGGATACCAAAACTATGCGCGATCGCTCACGAATCACGGGTTTCGGCATTGGTTGCTCGAAGAATTCGATGATCAGCAAATCAAGGATTTTTGCGATCGCTGGCATCAGGAAACCTTTGGAGACGGCCAACAAGCCGATTGCGATCGCTGTCGAGACCGGATGAGCGCCGCGATCGCCCGAGGGCGCACGATTCGGGAGTTGGCGGGCAATCCGTTGATGCTGACGATGATGTGTATTTTGAATCGCAAATCGCGGCTACCGGATGAGCGATTGGAGTTCTATCGCCAAGCCACGGATCTGTTGCTGCGGGACTGGGATGTGGAGCACAAAAAGCTGCCCGATCGCTGTCAGGATATTCAGCTCACCCTGAATCAAAAGCAAAAAATTGTGCGTCAGGTGGCGTTCTTTTTGCAGAATACCGATGGCGGCTTGAAGGGTAATTTAATTGCTCAAGCGGATTTGCAAGCGATCGTGGCGGATTATTTACGCACCTTGTCGCTGCCCAATCCCGAGGGTTGGGCTGAAGCGTTGATTGATGCCTTGCGGGTGCGAAATTTCACGCTTTGTTCAGCAGGGACAGGCTATTACGCTTTTGTGCATCGCACCTTTTTGGAATATTTCTGTGCGACAGAGATTTGGGAGCGGTTTAATCAACGGGATTCAGGCAGCCAAAATGCCATTTCAACGGATGATTTGATTCACACTATCTTCGGGCAGCACTGGAATGATGATGCCTGGCGAGAAGTGTTGATTTTGTTGGCAAGTCAGTTGCCCATTGGGTTTGCGAAACAGGCGATCGCTTCATTGGTGCAACTGGATCACGCGACCAGTGAAAAAGCTGATTTTGCCAATCTCTTTTTGGCGGCGGACTGTTTGGCGGAGTTGCCGGAGCGATCGGCGATTGCTGAGTTGGATCGGGATCTGTTGCAACGGCTGCGATCGTTGACTACGTGGGGGCAACTTCAGAAGGATCATATTCAAAAAGGTTCTGACTGCAATCGGAGAATTTGGAATGTGCGAACGAAGTCGGTTAAGTATATTGCTCGGCATTGGTCAGATGATCCCGGTACTCTGCCCCTGCTAAAAGAACAACTACACGACCTTGGAGGATGGACTATCAAAGAAGTCGTGGTTGAGTATATTGCCCAACATTGGGCCGATGACCCTAATACCTTACCAACACTCAAAGAGTGGGTATGTAATGAGCAGAATTTGACTGTGCGACAATTAGCTGTACAAACAATCGCCCACTACTGGTCAAATCATCCCGACACATTACCAATGATCAAAGAATGGATGTGTGACGAGAAGGATTGGGATGTGAGGTTTGGAGCAGTAGTTGTAATCGCCCAGCATTGGTCAAATGATCCCGATACCTTACCCATGCTTAAGGAGCGAGCGGAGATAGATCAAAGTGAAGAGATACGAGAAGCGGCAGTAGAGGCAGTTATTCAAAACTGGGTGAATGATCTGGATATTTTGGCATGGCTCAAAGAGCGAGCGAAGGTTGATGATAGTAGTGACGTGCGCCAAACCATAATGGATGCCATTATACAATTTTGGAAAGATGATCCCGATACACTATCCTGGCTCAAAGAACAAGCAAAGCCTGAGCCGAATTGGGGTGGATGGTATGTAGCAATGGATGCGATTATCAATCACTGGGGAGATCATCCTGATACCTTACCTTGGCTTAAAGAACAGGTGTATTCTGAGAAGGAGTCAGGTATACAATATGTAGCAGTGAAGGTAATTGCAAAACACTGGAAAGACAGTCCTGATACCTTAGCCCTTCTCAAGAAATGGGTGCAAACTAATAAAAACTGGTTTGTTCGACAAGCAGCAGTGGAAGCGATCACCCAGCATTGGCCAGATGATCCTAGTACGCTCAAGTTACTTGATAAAGTTGCTATCCAAGATCCATTTCAAAGATCTCGACAATACGAAAGAAACCCGCGGAAAACAGCCCTTGAGGGCTTGCTAGAAATTGTGCCCAAGAATCCTCTAGTGATTGACTTGCTACGCGATCGCGCTGCCAATGACCCCGACGATCTCTTACGCCAATGGGCAACCGAACAACTCGCCAATATCGATCCTCAGTAGGTTGGGCTGCGGCACGAAACCCAACAACAGTCAGTGCTGTATTGATCGCGTTGGGTTGAGTCTTGCGAAACCCAACCTACAGGACTACGCCTCTGGGAAACTATCAATTTTGCCTGAAATTACCCTGTATCCTCAACGGATTCCAGGCGATCGGGTAGGGGCGCAACGCTTGCGCCTGCAGCAATTTCGACCGAAACCAGTGAGGCGATCGATGGGTCATTTAGTTGATATGAATCGGCATGATTGATCGATTGGTGATTCATGTCGATCGAGGGCGCACATCGGTGCGCCCCTACGAGTGATGACCCGGTTTCAGCGATTAGGCTTTGAAGGTTTCCACGATCCGGCGCGTGGCTTCTTCCACGTTCGCCCGGCTGTTGAACGCCGAAATGCGGAAATAGCCTTCGCCCGCTGCGCCGAAGCCCGAACCCGGTGTGCCCACCACGTTGCAGGTGTGCAGCAACTTATCAAAGAAATCCCAGCTCGACAGGCCGTTCGGCGTTTTCACCCACACATAGGGCGCGTTGATGCCGCCATAGACCGCCAAACCCGCTTCGGTCAGCTTCTCGCGGATGATTTGGGCGTTTTCCAGATAGAAGCTCACCAGGGCTTTGGTTTGGGCTTGCCCCTCGGGTGAGTAGACCGCCTCGGCCCCGCGCTGGACGATGTAGGACACGCCGTTGAACTTGGTGGATTGGCGACGGTTCCACAGGCTCCAGAGATCCACGCCCGTGCCGTCGGCGGTTTGGCCCTTGAGGGTCTTGGGCACAACGGTCAAGGCGCAGCGTGTTCCGGTGAAGCCGGCATTTTTGGAGAAGGAGCGGAACTCGATCGCACAGTCGCGAGCCCCTTCAATTTCAAAAATCGAGTGGGGAATCGCCGGATCGGTGATGAAGGCTTCGTAGGCGGCATCGAAAAAGATGATCGAGCCGTGGCTGCGGGCGTAATCGACCCAGGCTTGCAGGTGTTCGCGGGTGGCGACGGATCCGGTGGGGTTGTTGGGGAAGCAGAGATAAATCAGATCGACTTTTTCGCTGGGGATTTGGGCGGTGAAGTCGTTTTCGGCGGAAATTGGCAGGTAAACCAAGCCGCCATATTCGCCCCGATCGTTCGCGTCGCCCGTGTGACCCGCCATCACGTTGGTGTCCACATAGACCGGATAGACGGGATCGGTGACGGCGATCGTGTTGTCGTTGCCGAAGATGTCCAGAATGTTGCCACAGTCGCACTTGGAGCCGTCGGAGATGAAGATTTCCGAGGCATCAATATCGCAGCCGCGCGCTTGGAAGTCGTGCTGGGCGATCGCCTCGCGCAACCAAGCGTAGCCCTGCTCGGGGCCGTAGCCTTTGAAGCTGCCCCGATCGCCCATGTCGTTGACCGCGTTGATCATGGCGGTGCGGCAGGCTTCCGGCAGCGGCTCGGTCACGTCGCCAATGCCCAAGCGGATAATCGGCGCGTCGGGATGCTCGGCGGCGAAGGCGTTCACCCGGCGGGCGATTTCGGGAAACAGATAACCGGCTTTTAGCTTCAGGTAGTTGTCGTTAATTCTGGCCATGGTTTGCCCCTGGGGGTTGCGAAAATCCCAAGAATTTTGGTGTCTAACCAGCCTACGGCCCTGGCGGGATCTTCTGGCGATCGGGGGCAGAAAATCCCGCCGAAACCCCGCTCCATAAGCAAAGCGCTACAATGCCAAGGGTTTAATCAACAGAGCGAACGTGGGCGATCGATGGCGGGACAGGCAGCACAGTGGCGTGAATTAAACGGAGCTTGGGTGCTGATCCCGGCGAATCCACTAGGGGTGATTCATTTCCTGGGCGGGGCCTTTGTGGGCGCGGCTCCCCAGTTCACCTACCGCTGGTTGCTGGAGCGGCTGGCCAATCGCGGTTACGGAACGATCGCCACGCCCTTTGTCAATTCTGGGTTTGACCATGAGGCGATCGCGGAGGATGCGCTGATTCGGTTCGATCGCGCCATCGATTGGCTTTATCGCCATGGTCAACTGCGGCGGCGATCGATCCCGGTCTATGGTCTGGGCCACAGCATGGGCTGCAAGCTACATTTGCTCATTGGCAGCATCTTTGAGGTGGAGCGGGCCGGCAATGCGCTGATGGCCTTCAATAATTATTCGGCACAACGGGCAATTCCCCTGTTCGATCGCTTCGGCCCCGTTCTGGAGTCGATTAACCGCGCTGTGCCTGGGGCTGTTCCGGCTGATGTGTTTGATAAGCGGCTGAATGCGGAATTCACCCCCTCGCCTACGGAAACGGAGCAATTGATCGCCGCCCAATACGGGATTCGTCGCAATTTGCTCATTCGTTTTGCCACCGATGATCTGGATCAGTCGAGCCGATTGGCTCCCATTTTGCAACGACGCTTTCCCGGCTGGTTAGCCTTGCAGGAGTTACCGGGAAATCACCTCACCCCTTTGGGCCAGGATATTCAGTGGAAAACCGGCGGCGCGTTCAGCCCCCTCGACGCGATCGGGCAATGGGCCAAGCAAGAAATTTTTTATCGCGATCTAAATCGCCTCAGCCAAGAATTGCTGCGTTGGCTGAATCCGTTTGAATCGGCCTGAATCGGATTGCATCGGCTTAGGATGAGCAGCCGCTTATCCTAGGCCTTGGCATGGGGACGGGCTTTGGCATGGGGATGGGCTGAGGATGGGCAGCCAGCGATCGAGGATCTCCGGCTCAGGCCGCTAGCCGGTTGAAAGCTGAAATATTGCAAGTTGAAATATTGCAAGTTGAAATGTTGAAAGCTGCAATGTTGCAAGTTGCAATGTAAAGGATGGCGCTTTGCGTTGGGTGGTTCAGCGGCTTTCGGGGGTGCTTTCGCTCATTCTGGTAGGATATGGGTGAAATCCGCTCCTGAGCTTGCAACTAGCCCATTGGCTAGGGCCAGCGCCAGGGAAGAGCGAAAGGGACAGGGCCCTTGTTTGGAGCAATTGGCGGCCCATCGGGGCCCAAGTAAAGGACTCAAGCAAAAGTACGAGAAGTTAATGAGCGATCGGGAGCGGTTGCTGAAACGTTGGATGGTGACGGCCAAGGTGCGCAGTTGGCGAGCCTTGGCGGATGCCGCACAGGTTTCTATGTATCAGGTGCGATTGTTGCGGCAAGGCAATTTAGATCGCTTGCGCCTCGATGCGATCGGGCGGATTGCCAAAGCCTTGAACGTCACCCCGATCGATCTGTTGGGCATGGCGAACAATGCCGACAACACCAAGCCCGCCTCCGACCAATCCCCGGCCCAGCGGTTGGCTCCTGATGTTCATGCGGCCGAGTTGGTGCAGCTTCAGCAGGAATATCACCGGCTGAAAACTCGCCTGGAAAGCGAACGAGAGCAACTGTTGGCGGAATTCCAGCGATCGAGCTTGCAAATTCTGGAACCTTGGCTGCTGAATTGGTATAAGGCCGTTGCCGCCGCCCAGCACAATCCCCACATTCCCGCCACCAATCTCTTGCCCCTGTTGCGGCCGCTGGATCAGTTGCTGGAACATTGGGCCGTTGAACAAATTGCCCCGATCGGGGAAGAAGTGGTCTATGACCCCCAATGGCATCAATTAGCCTGGGGTCATGCTCAACCGGGCGATCGCGTCAAAGTAACCATGCCCGGTTTTCGTCATCAGGGCCGTTTGCTGCATCGGGCCCAGGTCAGCATCGTGCAGTGATCCCATAGTTGATCGTGGGCTGATCACAGACCCATTGGCGGCTGATCTCGGGGCTGTTTTGCCCTGAATGAGTGGGCATTTAGCAATGATCCCAGTACCATTTTTGAGTGACTTCATCGTGACCCCGTGGTGATCCAAAGCACTCCAAATCGTTGCAACTGTCCGCATTACCAACGCTCGATCGCGCTCTTGCGCCCCCCTGGTCACTTATCGGAAGCCCTCGGAGGCTGCTTCCAATCAGCGCGAATCTGCGTTAGAGTTTGACTGTCAGGGTGTCAGTCTTTTGATGTTCGTGCAATGTTTGGTATCTCAGCGGCTAGCAGGTATGCCGATTGTCATAGGCTGGCTAAGAAATGCTGATGAATAATTCACTTAGTGAGCTGGACAACCCGCATACCTGCTAGCCTGAGTTTCCAGAATCGGGTGCTGCCGTGGAGCTGTTATCACTCCCGCTCAATCAGCGTCAGTTCCATCCCTTGGCCTCCAGTTCATGGAACTCTCATTCATTCGCTGTTAACTCGCTGTTAACAATGCAAACCTTGGGCGATCGCCCCGGGAATTCTCTGTGGTGGTTTACCCGGGCCCAGGGGGCGGTTGTGGGGAAATGAGTGCAGCCGGATGGTCACGACACCAGCAACGACCGGTGCCCCATAGACGACCGGTAACCTCTAAATTATCCAGAGGACTCACTGGGTGGGTTGCGATTAATCTTTAATCCCCATCTGCTCTTGGTACAACGACTGACGTGGCAAATTCTGAGGGCGCTCTCGCGTGGCTGACTCCCTTCAACCTTCCTATGGTTCTGTGTCTCCAGGAAATAACCATCGGTTTGAGTCTTTGCTGGCCAATGCCAGTGACATCATCGTCATCCTTGATCAGCAAGGGACGTTTTGCTACGTTAGCCCTTCGGCCGAGCGGATTTTAGGATATTCCCCCCAGGAGGCAGTTAACCATCACCTCAGCACCTTCGTTCATGAGGATGATGTGCAGGTGGTGTTGCAAACCCTGTTGCGTTCCCTGGCGGAACCGGGGTTGAGTCAGCCCCCCGTTCGTTACCGTGTGCGCCACCGCAATGGGGACTGGAATTTGCTGGAGGCGGTCACGACCAATTTGTTGGATGATCCGTCGGTGCGGGGGGTGGTGGTGAACTGCCACGACATCACGGCCCATGAGCAGGCGGAAAGCTGGCTGCGATATCACGCGCTTTATGACCCATTGACGGCGCTGCCCAATCGGCGGGCCTTGGCGGAGCGGGTGCAGTCATTGCTCGATCGAGAGCAATTGGATTTTGCGCTGTTGTTGCTGGATGTGGATCGCTTCAAGCTGGTGAACAGTAGCCACGGCCACGGCACGGGCGATCGCCTGTTGCAAATGATTGCTCGGCGGCTGGTTTCGGCCTTGCCTCAGCAGGGGATGGTGGCCCGGTTGGGCGGGGATGAGTTTGTGGTGCTGGTGGAGCAGGTACGGCAGTTGGAAACAGCCGAGGCTGTGACCCAGCGGGTTCATGCGGCGCTCAGTGATCCATTCACGATCGATGAGATGGAGATCTTTGCCAGCGCCAGTGTGGGGGTGGTGTTTAGCCGCACGGGGCCGGGCAAACCAGCCTATCGCCACGCGGAGGAACTGCTGCGCGATGCGGATATTGCGATGTATCGGGCAAAGACCCTACGCCAGAGCCAATCGGTGGTGTTTGATCCCAGTATGCGCGATCGGGCGGTGGCGCGCTTGCAACTGGAAAATCAACTTTGGCGGGCGATCGAGCGGGGGGAACTGGAACCCTACTATCAACCGATCATTTGCTTGGCAACCGGGGAAGTGAAGGCCTTTGAGGCGCTGATCCGGTGGCATCACCCGCAACGGGGCCTGATTTCTCCGGCGGAATTTGTGCCGATCGCGGAAGAAAGCGGGGTGATCAGCCAAATTGGGGAATGGGTGCTAGAAATGACCTGTCGCCACCTGCGCTACTGGAACTCGGGCTTGCGGGCCGGGCGACCGATCACCGTGGCGGTGAACCTGTCGGTGCAACAGTTGGCCCAACCCAACCTGGCTCAGCACATGCGATCGATCTGTGTCCGAGAGGAAATTGATCCCAGTTGGATTGGGTTTGAGATTACCGAAAGCATGATGCTCGATCGCGAAGATACGATCGCTGCCACCTTGGCTGAGTTTCGGGAATTGGGCTTTCGACTCAGCATTGATGACTTTGGCACGGGCTATTCGTCCCTGAGTCGTTTGCATCAACTGCCGATCGATACGCTGAAGATTGATCGCGCCTTTGTGGCCCCGATCGAGTCCGATGGGCGCAACGTGGCGATCGCCCGCACCATTTTGGCCTTGGCAGAGAGCCTGAACATGAACGTGGTGGCCGAGGGCATCGAAACTTCCGCCCAAGCCCGTGAGCTACGCACCTTGGGTTGCCAATATGGCCAAGGCTATTGGTTTTCGCCGCCGGTCAGCGGTTCCGGAGTGGCCAGCTTGCTGAATCATCGGTTCAACCTCGTTGAAGGAATCGCCGCGCCCCCCATTTCCCGCCTTGGTGCGGCCCCAGATTACCCGGACTATGGCGACTACCGGCAAGATTATTCAGAAAACTGCGAAGACTGCGAAGACTGTGAAGACTACAGAGACGATTTTGCAGAGGATTATTCGGATTATCCGGTGAACTCCCAAGCCCCCTAGGGTTACCCCTTCGGCTAAAGCTCCTAGGCCACTAGGCCACCAATCCCGGAGTTGTCGTTTCCGGCACATGATTCACCTGGGCCCAACCGCTAAATACCAATTGTTGGCCGCGGGTTTCGATCGTGTTGATGCGCAGGGTCACCCCATCCAGATTGAAGCGATCGAGATCCACCAACTGATCCAAAACTTTGCCTAGCCGCTCACTGGCCGAGGCCGCCAGAGCGATCGCTGCTTCGCCCAGAGCCGCGCGATCGGGCAAACCATCGGGATCAAATTGGCAATTCAAAAACCGCAACCGCCGACGGCGCTCAATGCCCAAGGTCGCTTGCAGGGCGATCGGCACCGGTTGATCGGCCCCAAAACAAGCCTGGGCGCTGAGGGCAATTCGATTGCTGGCCAGCAATCGCACCTGAATCGATTGGAACGAAACGCTTTCAGCCTTGGCCAGCCCGCTCCCGGGCAAGTCCTGCCAATCCTGGAGCGGCAAATTTTCCAAATGTTGAACCACCAAGGGAGCCGTGAACGCCCGGTTGATATCCTCTTCCAGCAACACCACCTTCGCGATCGCCTGGGTGGGTTGACGCAGCAACAACCGCCCCTGCAACAGGCCCGCAAAGTCGATCGACACCGCATCGGTCTCGAATTCCATGGCCTCTGTGCGGAAGGCATGGCGGATCACCAGCCCCGAGCCGGACATCTGGAAGCGATCGACCTGGCCTTGCAGCAACTTGATCTGAGGTGTACATTCCACCCGCACCTCCACCCGATCGCTCGCGGTGAACAGGTGGCGGATGACCTGAGTAGCCACAACACTCAGCAACTGTTCGCCCCAGTCGGCACTTGGCATACTCGAAAACCTAGTTATCGATCCAAACATCATTTCAGCCAGCGATCAGTCGTTGGGATCTTGCACCGGGGAACTGCCATCAACCACGCATCACCCATGGCATTTTTCAGTTTCCTGCCCGATTCGCAGACCACTTGGGGTTGATTACTTGGATTCAGCGGTCTTTGTTAAGAATCTTTTAAAATTATTATGACAGAACGTGACGAAAAACAACACATTCCTTAAATTGCCCAATCAAAAATACTGGCGCTGACCGTTCTTACGGCTCAAAATTTTGGTCATTATTTCAATATTTGGTAGTCCAGTTAACAATTGTTTCCTGAAGTTTTGATTATTCCATTGGCCTTAAATTTGAATTTTATTTCAGAAATTTTTGAATCAGCACTCGCTTCAGGCTTACTTCAGTGCTCATTTTCCAAGAATCAAAATCCTGAGCAAAGTCCTGAGATCGAGTTTTTTCGATTGTAGTCACGGAATTTCGTATTGGATTTAATATCAGAAAAAACAATCAATGGCATCAATAAAGACAATATTATAAATTCCATGCAATTTCCATAAAAGCAATTCGAATGGTTGATTTTGGCACGGTCAAGGGCGAGCCATCTCTTAATAGCCTGGCCTCAGTCTTTGGGCCGATTTGCCTTTTCAACTTTCAGCTTTCAACGGGCAGCCAACAAGCTGCCACAGCCTCGCTCACAACTGCTCCAAACGGGGCCATAGGATACGGCACAAATTCAGCCCCATGCAGCACAAGCTCAGCAAATTCCCAACCCGATCGCCCTTGAAGCACAGGAAATTTAGGCAGGAAGCTGCTCAAAGAAAGTGGCAATTTCTTGAAATGCCTGATCGCGATCATAGTCCAGCGTCAGGATATGGTCTGATTTTTCCAGCCAGCAGAGACGCTTGGACGAGGAACCCAGGGATTGAAAAAGATACAGTGCGCCTTGAGGATTCACCACCCGATCGCGCTTCGGTTGCACAATCAGCGTCGGAACCGTAATTTCCCCTAACCGGGGCCGCACTTGTTGAATCAGTGCCAACGCACTCTGCACAGCACCCAGATGGAAGGAGCGATAGGGCGCTACTCGATCGGCCGCCGCCCGTCCTTCCGGATCCGCAATGGCCAAGGCCGATCGGGGCACTTCCTTCAGCAGCGGATAAACCCAAGGCAACAACTGTTCCGCCGAGGGCAACCAGGCCGCAGGGCGAACAATTGCCATAAACGGACTCAGCAGCACCAACCCCCCGATCGATCGCTGGAGGGCTAGCCGCAACGCCAAGGGACAGCCCGTGGAAAATCCGACCACCACCACCTGAGCATGGGACTGAGCCAGGCGATCGAACGCCGTCTCCGCCGCCTGATACCAATCTTCCCAGCGGGAATTGGGCATTTTTGGGCCCGGTTGGTCATGGCCCGGATAGGCGATCGCCTCCACTGTCCATCCCAAATTCAACAACAACGGTGCTAACGGTCGCATTTCATAGGGCCCACCCCCCAAGCCATGCAAACAAAGCACCGCCCGCGAGCGATCGGGTGTGGCAACCACTTGAAAGGGCTGATTATCTAACGTTGCGAACGAAAAGGGGAAACCCGACTGATTCGACATGGTTGAAGTTTGATCGTTAGCAGCAGTCTTGCACTATTATTCTCGGGGCTGATGAACTTTTGTCCCCAAACGCTTCCAACAATAGTCTGCCTCAAAATTGGGTTGCTTCTCCGCAGCGGCAACTGCCCCCCACCCAAGCCTTGTCAATCCCCAAAACCCAATCAAAGCTCGAGAAATTTCTAGATTGAGGCCATATGGGATTAAGTTTTGATCAAATATCAAATAAAAATCAAACAAATACTAAATCAAGACTTAATCAGTATTCAATTCAACTGCAATTGGATCGATTCTCAGTTAATTTGCAGTCAATTTTTGATTAATCTCTAATCAATATCTAGTCAGCTTTAAAGCAATTTAAAAGTAACTTTGAAGCAATTGTAATTCACGAAATCTTATTGCAAAATTAATCAAATCTTGATAGAGTATTGTCATAAATTCTATAAATTTCCAGTAAAGACCTAAGAAAAGCCCCATGAAAGCTCAATAAAAATTAGACAAAAACAAAAAAGTATCATAATCGCGTTAATATAAAAGATTAATCTGAGACATCAAAATCGGGTAGATCACTTCGGGATTTTTGTTGATCTCAGTGTTTTTTCCTGAAGTAGTCAAGATTTTTTGCTGATCTTACTTAGGATCCCTCTAGCCATGCGTCATCTAAAGTCATGATCCCAACCGATCGACCATGACCCTTGAATTGAAATCGTAACGCTCCGCCACAAAGAAGACAATCCTGATTGGAGACTGAATAAACAGAAGATCTATTTCAGCCTATTAACCATGATCATTAAAAGATTCACAGGGTTTTAGACTAGGCTTTGGAGGATAGGACGACACCCTAAGATACTTTCGCGTTGAAAAGTGGCTTAGGTGTGACCTGTCTGGAATGGGCTGACCCGATCAAATGATCAAATGGTCGCTTTCGGTGTGGGGGAAGCGACTTGGGATGGGCTGGAGGCGCTTGGCGGGAACATTTAGAGGAGCGTGGCGTAAATCAACGTAAATCAAGGGGTTAACGAAAGGAATGATCGCGCGGCCGCCTTTTCTTGAATTGGGTTTGTCGATTACGATCGCATCAAAATCGTTACTCTCAAACCACCATTACCCTCACCCAGCCCCAGTGCCACCCTAAGACACCGGTTTCGTTAGCCGGGCCCAAACTCTCTACCTCAACCCCGGAGAGGCGACTGGCTCCCAGCTAGCCATCACAAACCCTAGACAGCCTTTGATCCATCATTGCCATGGCTCAAAACCCATTTGCTATTCTGCGCCCGAAGGCACTGAGCTGAGGTTTCAGCAACCCCCTTTCGTTAGGATCACCATCGAATGCTCATCAAGGTTGGGCGGTGGCTGCTGTCATGATTTCGTCAGGCGATCGCCCGCTAATGCTCAAAACAGAACCAATTTGAGCAGTTTAATCAAACGTTTAACTCAATGAAGACTGGGTAGGATGTGATCGATCGAATGGAGGCGGAAGTCGAGCTACAGCGTCAATACTGGCGATCGAAACTGTTCGCAGAAATCGCCCTCAAAATTCACCAGTCATCACGGGTGGATACGATCCTGCAAACCATGGTCACGGAAGTGCAGCGGATGTTGCAGTGCGATCGGGTCTTGGTTTACCAATTCGATGCACAGCGGCAAGGCTCCTTTGTGGTGGAGGCTACCGGCAATGGCCCCTATTCCCTGTTGGGCAAAACCGTTTCCGACCCCTGCTTCACGACCCACTATCACCAGAAATATCTTGAAGGGCGCACCTCGGCCATTGACGATGTGGAAACCGCTCGGATTTCGGTTTGCCATCGCCAACTGCTGCGCCAGTTCGGTGTGCAGGCCAATTTGGTCGTACCGATTTTGCAGCCGGTGATTGAGCCAGACCGCTCTCAAAACCGATTGTGGGGACTGCTGTTGGCTCACCATTGCCAGGGGCCGCGCCAGTGGCAACCCTTCGAGCAGGACTTGTTGCAACAAATTGCGGTGCAGGCGGGGGTGGCCTTGGGGCAATCCCAATTGGTGTCGGCTTTGCGGGAAAGTGAGGCGCGGTACGCGTTGGCTGTTCGGGGGGCCAATGACGGGCTGTGGGATTGGGATTTTTTGACCAATCGGGTTTATTTTTCGCCCCGCTGGAAGGCTTTGTTGGGCTACCGCGATTCGGAAGTGGGTGACCAACCCCAGGAATGGCTCGATCGGGTTTATGTGGATGATCAAGCCCAATTGCGAGCGGAGCTAGATGCCCACTTGCAGGGCCGCAGTGACCACTTTGAAAGTGAGCATCGCATTCGCCATGCGGATGGTTCCGTGCGCTGGGTGCTCTGTCGGGGGTTGGCGATTCGGGATGGGCGGGGCCACGTGTTGCGGATGGCGGGATCCTTGGCGGATATCCATGAGCGCAAGTTGGTGGAGTCGCGGTTGCTGCATGACGCGCTCCATGATGCGCTGACGGGGCTGCCCAATCGGGCCCTGTTTATCGATCGATTGGGTCAAACCATGGCGATCGCCCGTCGCCAACGCAATCACCATTTTGCGGTGCTGTTTTTAGATCTCGATCGCTTCAAGGTGGTGAACGATAGTTTGGGTCACCTCTGTGGCGATCGGCTCTTGGTGGAACTGGCGAACCGGTTGCGCACCTGTGTGCGGCCCCAGGATACGGTGGCGCGGCTGGGGGGCGATGAATTTGCCATTTTGCTGACGGATTTGGATCAGCCGGAAATTGCCACCCGCGCCGCCGAGCGGGTGCAGTTGGCCCTGAAGGCTCCCTTTGATGTGGATGGCCACGAATTCACCATCACCACCAGCATTGGCATTGCTTTCGGCACGCCGGAATATGCCCGGCCGGGGGATGTGCTGCGGGATGCGGATTTGGCCATGTATCGGGCGAAGGAGTTGGGCCGAAATTGCTACGCGGCGTTCGATCGCTCCTTCCGCGAGCGGGTGATTGCGCAACTGCACCTGGAGCGCGATTTGCGCCGAGCCATGGAGCGGCAAGAATTTTTCCTGACCTATCAACCGATCGTGGATCTGGCTACGGGCCGGGTTACCAGCCTGGAAGCCCTAGTGCGTTGGCATCATCCCGATCGGGGGTTGGTGAGTCCGGCGGAATTTATCCCCATGGCGGAAGAAACCGGCACGATTATTCCCCTGGGCGAATGGATTTTGCGGGAAGCTTGCCAGCAAATGATGGTTTGGTTACAGGCCATTCCCAGCCTGCGATCGGCCCATGGGTGGGCCGGGCTAAGTGTGAGTGTGAACCTGTCGGCGCGGCAGTTTACCCAGCCCAATTTGGCCCAGTCCATTGAGGGCATTGTGGCGGAAACGGGACTGCCTCCGCAGCACCTGAAGTTGGAAATTACCGAAAGTGTGGTGATGGCGGATGCCAAGACGGCGGAGGCCCTGTTGCGGAAACTGCGCGATCGGGGCATTCAACTGAGTATTGATGACTTTGGCACGGGCTATTCATCCCTCAGCTATTTGCAACGCTTCCCGATCGATACCATCAAGATCGATCGCTCCTTTGTCACCCGCAGCCCAGACCAGGAAAGCAATTGGGCCATTGTTCGGGCAATTATTGCCCTGGCGGAATCCCTGGGGATGGACACGGTGGCGGAAGGGATTGAGACGATCGAGCAGTTGCGGCAGTTGCAATCGATGGACTGTTCCTATGGTCAGGGCTATTGGTTTTCCCGCCCGATCGATGGGGAAGCGACGGGGCAATTGCTGCTGAAAACCTTTGAGTTACCCCGATCGCCCTTGGCCTTGCGGGGCGACGATCGCTAGCCCCCAAAACTCAACCGGGCCCTGCTCCTCAATGGTGATTCAGGATGGAAATCCGATTCGTTGAGCAGTGGGTTCAAGGTGTACTTTGCCCACCCCCTTGGCCCCTTGACTGACCTGCTGGGCACAATTGCCTAGCTCAAGAGTTCCAGCGTGCCCGCCTCCCCATCCAACCGGGCCAGCGTGCCCACGGGCAAGGCCGCATTCGGGGGTTCATGGCCAAAGGGCAACCCGGAAACGATCGGCAGGCCCAAATCTCCCAGCCGATCGCGCAGCACTTCCGCCATGGAGCAACTGGGCCGGTTGGGCGGCGGATCGCAGGCGGTGAAATGGCCGATCGCAATGCCCCCGATCGCCCGCAACAGACCGCTCAAACGCCACTGGGTCAACAGCCGATCGATCCGGTAGGGATATTCCGTCACGTCCTCGATCGCCAAAATGGCCCCTTCCAAAGCGGGCTGCAAAGGCGTATTGAGCAAATTGGCAATCACCGTCAGGTTCCCCGGAAACAGGCGACCCACCACGGCCCCGCCGCCCCAACCCTGGCCCTGAAGCGGTTCCAGGGGCTGACCGGCCAACAGATTAAACAGGCGATCGACCGTCCAGGCCGGTTCCTGGCCCAAGGTGGTGAGCAGGGGCCCATGCACACCCGCCACCCCTTGCCGGGCCAAACTCCACAGCAGAGCCGTAATGTCTGAAAACCCAATCAACCACAGGGGCGATCGCGCTGGGTCAACCATCAGCCCTGCCCCTCGACCGGCAAACAGCGGCCAATCCCAATCCTCCAGCAGTCGGGCCGAACCATAGCCCCCTCGCGCACAGACGATCGCTCGGCAACCGGGATCCGCCAAGGCCGCCGCCAGTTGCGATCGACGTTGGGCATCAGTGCCCGCCAAAAAGCCCGTTTGCGCGTCCCAACCGGCCGCAAACTGCACTCGAAAGCCCCGGTCTTGCCAAATTTCCACCCCCCGGGCGATCGCCGCCGGATCCAAAACCGGCCCACTGGGGGCAATCACCCACACCCGATCGCCCGGCTCCAGCGGCATCGGAAATTGCGTGGCCCTTGGGCCGCCAAATGCCTGCATTCTCCTAATTTCTCCCCAAGTGCTTCAACTTGCTGACGGCTAGACCGGCTAGACCGGCTGGCGGCGACGACCGCATAACCCTGAGTCTGCGGGGCGATCGCGCTGTTACACCCACCAAGCGATTTCGTCCACACCCATCCTGAGTCGGAAATCCGCATAATCGTTAATAGCAGCCATGGCGACGGACTGGAAGCCATTGCGTTAACATTAGTTAACAACCAGTTAATTTTTGAGCTACGGCAAGTACAGCCCTGGCATAACAAACGCCCTGGCAGAACGCCTTTTAGGAGGATGCACCAGTGAATAAACGGTGGAGAAATGCCGGACTCTATGCCCTGTTGGCGATCGTAATCATCGCCCTGGGTACAGCGTTCTTCGATCGACAGCCCCAAACCCGCGAAACCTGGCGCTACAGCCAATTCGTGCAGGAAGTGCAATCTAAAAAGGTTGATCGCGTGCGGATTAGCGCCGATCGCTCCCGGGCCTTGGCCACCACCGAAGACGGCAGCACCGTGTTGGTGAACCTGCCCAACGACCCGGAAATCATCAACATTCTGACCAGCAACAACGTTGATATTTCCGTGCAACCGCCCAGCGACGAAGGCTTCTGGTTCCGGGCCCTGAGCAGCCTGTTCCTGCCGATTCTGCTGTTGGTGGGTTTGTTCTTCCTGTTGCGGCGGGCCCAAGGTGGCGCGGGCAACCCGGCCATGAACTTTGGCAAATCGCGGGCCCGGGTGCAAATGGAACCCCAAACCCAAATCACCTTCAACGACGTGGCCGGCATTGAGCAAGCCAAGTTGGAGCTGACGGAAGTGGTGGACTTCCTGAAAAATGCCGATCGCTTCACCGCCGTGGGTGCAAAGATTCCCAAGGGCGTGCTGCTGGTGGGCCCTCCGGGAACCGGTAAAACCCTGCTGGCGCGGGCTGTGGCTGGCGAAGCGGGTGTGCCCTTCTTCAGCATCTCCGGTTCGGAATTTGTGGAAATGTTCGTGGGTGTGGGTGCGTCCCGCGTGCGCGACCTGTTTGAGCAGGCCAAGCAAAACGCCCCTTGCATTGTGTTCATCGATGAAATCGACGCGGTGGGTCGTCAGCGGGGCGCGGGTCTCGGCGGCGGCAACGACGAGCGCGAACAAACCCTGAACCAATTGCTGACCGAAATGGACGGCTTTGAGGGCAACACGGGGATTATTGTGATTGCGGCCACCAACCGCCCCGACGTGTTGGACGCGGCGCTGATGCGTCCCGGCCGGTTCGATCGCCAAGTGGTGGTCGATCGCCCCGACTTCAACGGCCGCCTGGAAATTCTGGGTGTCCACGCGCGCGGCAAGTCCCTCTCGAAGGATATGGATCTGGAGCGGATTGCTCGCCGCACCCCCGGCTTTACCGGTGCGGATCTGTCGAACTTGCTGAACGAAGCGGCAATTTTGGCCGCCCGTCGCAACTTGACGGAAATTTCGATGGACGAAATCAACGACGCGATCGACCGGATTTTGGCCGGCCCCGAAAAGAAAGATCGCGTGATGAGCGAAAAGCGCAAGACCCTGGTGGCCTACCACGAAGCCGGCCACGCCCTGGTGGGTGCGCTGATGCCCGACTACGACCCCGTGCAAAAAATCAGCATCATCCCGCGCGGTCAGGCCGGCGGTTTGACCTGGTTTGCGCCTAGCGAAGATCGGATGGATTCGGGTCTCTATTCCCGTTCCTATCTGGAAAATCAAATGGCGGTGGCCCTGGGCGGTCGCCTGGCGGAAGAAATCATCTTCGGTGAAGAGGAAGTGACCACGGGCGCTTCCAACGACTTGCAGCAGGTGACCCGTGTGGCACGCCAAATGGTGACCCGCTTTGGCATGAGCGATCGCCTGGGCCCGGTGGCCCTCGGTCGCCAGCAAGGCAACATGTTCCTGGGTCGCGACATTGCCTCCGAGCGCGACTTCTCGGAAGAGACGGCCGCCGCGATCGATGAGGAAGTCCGCAACCTGGTGGATCAGGCCTACCGCCGCGCCAAGCAAGTACTGCAAGAAAACCGCTCCGTGCTCGATCGCCTGGCTCAAATGCTGGTGGAAAAAGAGACCGTTGATGCCCAGGAATTGCAAGACCTGCTGAACGAAAGCGATGTGAAAATGGCCGCGATCGCCTAGATTGCAAACTGCCCTGAAGCGCTGCAATTCAAGGGGGGTGATCACAGGAAATTGACCTGGAAATCACCCCCAAAGTTCAGAATCAGTGTTAAACTTCATGGCCTGAATTCAGCAAAGCTTTCATCTTAAGCAAAATCCCCCACAGTCGATCGATTGCGGGGGATTTTTTCTTAGCTGAAAATGCGATCGAGAAACAAGACCCAAAAACCCGATCAAACCGTTTGATCGAAACCTCAGCGATCACTCAACCACAACGGATGACAATCGATCGCCATTCAAGCTCAATTTGGCCCTTAATCTGGCCCTTAATTTGGCTCAAATTTCAAGGAAGCAGAATTCATGCAATAGCGCAAGCCGGTGGGCGGCGGGCCGTCTTCAAACACATGGCCCAAGTGGGCCCCGCAGTTGGCGCAATGCACTTCGGTGCGGGTCATCCACAGGGTGCGATCGACCTGAGTTTCAATATTTTCCGGGGCGATCGGCTGCCAAAAACTGGGCCAGCCAGTTCCCGAATCATATTTGGTATCTGAAATAAAAAGGGGCGTTCCACAGCAAACGCAGTTGTAGGTTCCGGGAGCCTTGTTATCCCAATGTTCTCCCGTGAACGCGCGTTCTGTGCCATGCTTGCGCGTCACTTGAAACTGTTCCGGAGTCAGTTGCGATTGCCATTCGGCATCGGTTTTTTGAATCTTAAAAGCCATGATCAAGAACGGAATTGGGGGGTTAAAAACGGCGGCTGTTTTGCGCCAGAAATCCCTTCTATTGTGACAGATTTCTTGGGGCGAGCTGACCCGATCGAAAAAGCCCCATCCCGCGCCAGAGATTTCAGGAAAATTGGGATTTTTGATGCAGCGACTGGTGGCCATTCAACCGCACCGATCGACCGCGCCGATTAATTACGCCTAGAGCGTGGGAGCGCTGCGGAACATCAGCCAGGACAAAAAGAAATTGGCAATCAAAATCGCCAGCAAAGAGGTGACCACGGCGGAGGTGGTGGCTTGGCCCACGCCCTTGGCCCCGCCGCTGGTGGTGAGACCCCAACCACAGCCGATCGCGGCAATTAGCCCCCCGAAGCAAGCGCCTTTGATGGCAGCGCAAAACAGATCCCGCACTTCCAAAAAGGTTTTCACAGAATCAAGAAACTCGTAGCGGGTGATGCCAAAGCCCAGTTCCGAAATGGTCAGTCCCGCCAGCATGGCCGCCAGCAACCCCAATTCCGTGAGCAGGGGCAGCATGGTGCAACAGGCCAAAACCCGAGGCACGACTAAATAGTCGATCGGGTCGGTGCGCAACACATAAAGCGCATCGATTTGCTCCGTCACGCGCATCGTGCCAATTTCCGCCGCAAAGGCCGACCCCACCCGCCCGGCCAAAATCACGGCGGCAAAAACCGGCGACAGTTCCCGCGCCATGGCCACTGCCATCACACCCCCGATCGCGGAGGTGGCTCCATATTTGATGAATTCGCGGGCCACCTGGATCGTAAACACCGCCCCGATCGACACGCCGGCCAGCAGCACAATGCCCAAGGAGTCGGGCCCCACCAGGTGCATTTGTTCGATCGTGTTGCGGCGGTGAATTTTGCCACGGCTGAGGTGAACCAGGGTTTGACCACCAATTAGGGCGGCCGCTTGCACGCGCTGGGCCCACCGTCCTAATCGAGAATCCGCAAGATTGGCCATGGGAACGGGCTGGGGAATGGGCGAACTCTTCCTAGTTTAGGGCGACTGTCTGGCTTGGCCATCGATCGCCCGGCCACGCTGATCTCAGGGCGATCGGCCGGGGGCATTGCCTGCAATTAAGTGGCTAGATTGAGTTGTCAATCAGGGGGCCGAACGAGGAGCTGAACCTGATGTTGATTTAGCAGCTAGTTGACGGCGACGGCGATCAGCCCGCAGTATCTTGAGGCGATATGGGTCAAGATTTTTACGTTCAATGAGTCGATGTCCTGACACCATCGCTCCACAATCTTGCAATCGACGCTCCCAACCCTGCAATGTTCCAATAGATTGTGGGCTATCTAATAATCCCCAGATTTCCTCTTGGCGCGTTAATTTCGCGAATTTTTCATACTGAGGGTGATCAGTAGCCAGAAACGTTTCCTTTCGATGCAAAATCGGAGGATTATCTCGATTGTCGTAGTCTCGATAAATAACCTGTAAGTTGCGTAAGTCAATTGTCATAGAAGTTTTAAGAGCTGGATGAGGATCAGCTTCAAATTTGGGATAATGTAGGTAGGAAATCTTAGGCTTGTCAAAAGAAAATTTAATTAAGTTTGCTTCATCTAGTCGCCCTACGGTGCGGGAAGCACATCCTTCATAAAGGCGAAGTTGTGGATCAAGTTGATCAAGAGCAGATAAATGGACATAAAGAGCTTTTGGGAGCTTTTTACCAATTAAGCTTGCTTGAGCTACTTTCCACAGACGATCAAGATCACCTAAATTGATTAGTAGTAGATCGGCTGCAATACAAGCTTGTTGATATGAGCCAAAGAAAACTTTAAAATCTTGTTGTAAGTCAAGAGAAAGTTCACTAAACCGTGGACGGCCAGTAAACTTAGTTAAGGCAAGGTAGAGTAGAGCATCTTGGCGACGGCGATCAGTTATAGCGTCCCATTCCGTAGAGTTAGTAGCTTTTAATACAACTCGAAATGCGGATTTAAAGCTGCCAAATATCTCTAACAAGCTAACTTCTATAGCTATATCTCCTGCATAACATCCCAACTCTCCAGGACTCGGCAAGCGGCCGCGATCACTGATGAAAGACATGAATGGTGTCAATAGATTCTGGTGTTCATCAAACTGGCGAATCGCTGTGCAAATTCGTGGAGTCGTAATACGAGATCGCCAACGCTTCGCTCTAAAACTTTGAGCATGAGCTTCATCACGAAAAACAAAGTAGATACCCAGGGCAACTGGAATTGAGTCAACTCCAAGTACTTGATCGATATAACTCTTCAGTTCTTCTTGCTCATAATATTTCTGAAATGTATTGTGGCTAGTAACAATGCCATCACCATAAATTGTGTAGCCGTTGCCTTCCAAAATTGCTACTTGAGCCGCTACGATTAAGACCTGCTCTGTCAGATTCCAGGCAGATACGAGTACTTGGCGGCGCTCTTCAGGACATTCAATGACGTTGATAACATAACCTAGGTTCACCACTGAGGCGGATGTTTGGGAGGTATCTGGTCGGTAATGAGGGTCGTAGCCAGCACAGTGCTTGAACCCACGATCGCGTAGCCGCCTCAGATCGCCTCCACGTCCACACCCATAGTCAAAAAAACTAGTGACTGGTGTGAGCAATCCAGCTTCAAGCGCTAAGCGGACGGGCTTCGAGAGATCAGCTCGGGTGATTGCAGCTCGATGGCGAGCAATTGTCGGACTGGCAGCAGTATTAGACATAAACATGGCTACTTCGGACAAACGATGTAGAGAGTAACAGCTAGGTGCGGAAGTCTTACGGGAAGCTCCCATAGGGAGCCTTAAGAATGTATGAGTGGTGTGGCAGGCAGTGTCATAATGTGTTGCTCTGGCACTCAAGGACAAATCGATGGTACGGCAAACGCACTTAGCTTTTGAGATTGTTTCTGAAGCAACACCAGTCTTTGCACGGCATGAAACCTTTCATCCACGCTTTGGTTGGTTGAAAAAAGGATTTGACCGAGCCAGCCAAGACTCATCCGTCTTTTTGCGTGAAGATGCAACTGTGCGCCTAGGCGTGGGAAAGAATATGGTGAGATCAATCCGCTATTGGTGTGAAGCATTCAAGTTACTCGATAACGATTTACCTACTGAGTTTGGGCAAAATCTCCTGAGAAGTGGAGGGTGGGATCCTTACCTAGAAGATCCCGCATCCTTGTGGCTACTGCACTGGCAGTTACTCCAACCAAACTGCTTAGCGACAGCATGGCATTTCACATTTAACTGCTTCCATCGCTTGGAATTCAAGCCAGATGATTTATTTAGCGAACTTAAGGATTATGTGGGTCGTCTTTCTGGACGTGCAGCAGACTCTTCCTTGCAGAAGGATATTTCTTGCTTGCTGCGCATGTATGCACGTCTTAGCTCTTTAAAAAATACAGCGGAGGATTCTTTGGATTGTCCCTTTTCAGAATTGGGCTTAATTCATCAAAGATCTGATGGAAATTATCATTTTCGAGTTGGAAAAAAACATAATTTACCTGCCGAGATTATAATTTATGCTAGCTTGATTTATGCAGTGAGTATTTCAAAGAATGTACGCACAATTCCTGTTTCAAAATTACTTTATGATCCATGTAGCCCCGGTGTAATATTCAAATTAGATGAGTCGTCGGTTTGCGAAGCCATTGAGCAGGTAATTAAGAAGAAAGAATCCTTACATTTGATTGATACGGCTGGTAAACTACAGTTTGTTTTTGATGGCAGCCCAGAGCAACTGGCTTCAGAAATTCTAGAGAGCTACTATCAAACAGGCTTTGCTTGATTCCATTCGGCGAGTTTAAACAAAACCAATAATTTAGGGAGCACCCTAAATATTGAAATTCTTGGCTAACTGTGCGCTTGAATTACCATTCATTAATCTCGGAGTGAAGCATGAATTCCAAAGTTTTGGGTCACTACTTTCATTTACATCGTCGTTATTCAAGGTCTATTAATTTAGAGCGAGATTTTGATCACCTAGAGACTTTAGAAGGTTATGTTTTAACTGAACGAGCTGAGAGTACTCTACAAAGAATCGTAATGGCTTGGGGGCAAAGCTCTGATAGCCGAGCTTGGACATTGACAGGTAACTATGGTACTGGAAAGTCAGCATTTGCACAGTACCTAGCAGCTTTAAGTCGCCCCCAGAATAGTCCTGAACGTGAAATAGCTCTGGCAATTGCTCGCCAATGTCTGGGGACGAATACTAATGAATTGAAAAATCTAGAACAAAACTTGCCACTTGATGGCTTGTGGCTAGGGATTGCTACAGGTCGGCGTGAGCCACTCAGTCATACGATTATCCGTGCACTTTCTCAAGGAGCAGATCTCTGTTGGGCAAATAGTAATCGGCCATCTGTTGCACTTGAGTTGACTGATTGGGCTGTGGAAATAGACACTAGCCGATCAATTCAACAGAAGGTTGAAATTTCAGATAAGCAAGTTCTTGATCTATTACATCAAGTCTTAGAAGAAAGTCAAAAAGATCTATTTTTGGCAATAGACGAACTAGGAAAAAATTTAGAATTTACAGCTCAGCATCAAGGAACCAGGGATTTATATCTTCTTCAACAGATTGCCGAGTTTAAGACTAAGCCTAAGTCGTCAAAGAACAAGAGTTCCAGGATTTTTTTATTAGGTCTATTACACCAATCTTTTGCAGGTTACAGTGATCGACTTGCGACAATTGAGCAAAGTGAATGGGCAAAAGTTCAAGGGCGCTTTGAAGATATTTCCTTCACTGAATCGCCAAACCAAATGACACGATTAATCGGTCAAGCAATTGATCGATCAAAAGCAGATCCAATTTTATGTGCCGTTCGTGAACAGGCGAGTACTTGGCAGTCAACTTTAAAAACTGCTTTAGGAGAGTATGACCTCAGTGAATCCATGATTGCTGAGGCTTATCCTTTACACCCCATTACGGCGATTGTTCTACCATTGTTATGTACAAGATATGCCCAAAATGATCGATCTTTATTCACATTTTTGACTAGTGACGAACCGCACGGATTCTGCGAATTTTTGCGGCAAACAATTGTTTTCAACTACTCCCTTCCAACATTCACCCTAGACCGACTTTACGATTATTTTGTGGAGTCTGTGTCTGGCTTAGCTTCACGGGTTAACTTACAACGCTGGGTGGAAGTTCAAAGCCTAATTCAGGATGCCCGTGATCGAGATCCAGATTTGCTGAGATTGTTAAAAACCATCGGGGTCTTAAACCTAGCTACTACAACCGGGACACTACGCGCCCGCCCAGAACTGGTCGCGCTGGCATTGTGCGATCGACCTGATGACTCAAGCGAGCAAGCCATATGGCTAGAACGCATTAATCGCCTACAAGAACAGGGCATCATTACCTATCGCCGACAGTTAGATGAGCTGAGAATTTGGCAGGGATCAGATTTTGATGTTGAAGGTGCAATCTATAAACAAGTTGAGCAAGATCGCCTCCCACTGGCCAAGAGTCTAGCAACAGTACGTCCTTTGAAACCCGTTGTTGCTCAACGACATTTACACGACACTGGAAACCTACGTTATTTTGAGCAGTGCTATGGCGATACCACAACGAATTGGCAGCGACTAGGATGCTCATTTTCTGCGAGTGATGGCTTAGTGCTCTATTGGATTGATGAAACACTGCCACAGAATGTGCCAGCCAAAACAGCCGATGGGAAACCACTCATTGTGGTGGAAGTTGCGAAAGTTGATTTGCTGCGCACACGCGCTAGAGAAGTAAAGGCTTTGCAGCAAGTCAATAAAGCGCCGGAGCTAACAAGTGATAGTGTTGCCCGTCACGAGGTTCGTTATCGCTTGCAGGAAGCTGAGCGGTTATTAGATGACACGATGTTGCTGGCATTAGGCTGGGCAGGCGAGCAATTAACCTGTTGGATTTTGGGTGAACGTAAGCAGGTACAAAACATTCAGGCTTTCCGCGCGGCAGTCTCGGATGTGTGCGATCGCACCTATGACAAAGCTTGGCAACTGGACAACGAGTTAATCAATCGGCGGGAGTTAACCACTCAAGGTGCAAAGGCACGACGGTTGCTTATCGAGGCAATGTTGAGCCATGCGAGTGCGCCACGCTTGGGGCTAACCGGCTACGGGCCGGAAGTAGCCATGTATTACTCGGTGCTGGATTCTACTGGCATCCATCGCCAGGAACAAGGCTTATGGGGATTTTTTCCACCCCTTGAAAATTCAGGCTTAGTGACTGTTTGGAAAGCGATCGAGCAGTTTTGCTGTGCAGCGGTTACAGAACGACGCTCCCTAGCAGATCTCTATATCCAGCTAGAGCAGCCTCCCTATGGCTTGAAGCGGGGGGCGATCCCTGTCGTCTTAGCAGCTATACTTCTGCACCGGGCCGAAGATTTTGCTGTTTACAAAGATGATGGCTTTGTTGCAGTTCTGGGGCCAGAGCACTTTGAACTATTAGTAAAAGACCCTGCCCGATTCTCCGTCAAATACTTTGAGTTACTGGGCTTACGATCTGTTGTCTTTCGTGAACTCGAAGTGGCTTTGCGCTCAAAACGTGCAGAACCGTTGCCGGGCGTGCGCAACTTCAGCTTGCTAGCGATTGCTAAGCCTCTGTTTAGCTTTGTGAAGCAATTGAACAAGTATGTTTTGCAAACAAGGCACATTAGCCCCGAAGCACAGCAAGTTTTGCAAGTTCTGCAACAGGCTCAAGAACCTGATGAAGTCCTCTTCACGGCACTACCCAAGGCCTGTGGACTACAGCCCATTGCGGCAGGCGTTGCCGCAGATGAAGACATGGCCCGAGAGTTTAAGCGGGCCTTGGTAGCTTGCCTGCGAGAGCTGAATGTTGCTTATGATCGACTATTGGAGCGCTGCCAGACCTGCCTACTGGAGGCCTTGGGAGTTCGAGGCGAGGCGAGGTATTTGCGAGAGGATATCCGCGTGCGATCGCGTCACCTGCTGCCGGGATGCTTGGAGCCGACGCTGAAGCGATTCTTAAAAGCGGCGGTTGATGAGTCTCTTGATGATCGAGCTTGGTTAGAGGCCTTGACGATGGTTGTGGCTGATAAGCCGCCGCGTTCTTGGACGGATGACGATGCTGTGCAGTTCGAGGTAAAACTTAGTGATCTCGCGCGACGATTCAAAAATCTGGAGGCGGTTCAGTCGAGCACCGAAGCTCAGCGAGAAGGCTTTGAGGCGGTTCGCCTAACGATAACGCGCACGGATGGGCGAGAAGTCAACCAAGTAGTGTGGGTTGACCGTAGAGAAAGCGAGGTGCTTGATCGTTTGATTGCAGAAATTCTGCAAAATTCTGGCTTATCCGACAATTCTCGTCTACAACAGGCGTTGTTGGCTCGCTTAGGCGAGAGGGTGCTATCCCCTGAGGAGAATGATCAGGTTGCCAAAGCTCGAAAAAAGCGTCACAATCTTCCTCATGAGCAATCAGAAACCAGTTAGACATATCCTCGGTTTGTCGGGGGGCAAAGACAGTACAGCTCTAGCGGTATTCATGAGCCAGCATCACCCAGAGCTGGAGATTGAGTACTTTTTCTGTGATACCCATAAGGAACTACCTGAAACTTATGAGTACTTGGATCGGATCGAAGCGCGGCTAGGGATTACGATCCAGAGGTTGGAGTCCGAAAGGGGGTTTGATCACTGGCTCGATATCTATGGCGGAATGTTGCCCTCGCCAAAGGCTCGCTGGTGTACAAAGCAGATGAAAATTCTGCCCCTAGAGAAATTTGTGGGTGAAGACGAGGCAGTTAGCTATATTGCAATTCGTGCTGATGAGAATCGTGAGGGCTATGTTTCAACTAAGCCCAATATCACCCCTGTTTTTCCATTCAGAGAGCATGGCTTAAAAAAAGCTGATGTTTTTCAGATGCTTGAAGAAAGCGGTATCGGTATTCCTGACTATTACCGTTGGCGCAGCAGATCGGGATGTTTTTTCTGTTTCTTTCAGCGAAAGTATGAGTGGGTTAAGCTTGCCGAGGAGCATCCTGACCTGTTTGCTGAAGCCGTCCGCTATGAGCAAGAGCATAGTGATGGCAGGAATTACTCTTGGACAGAGGGTGAAACTTTACTAGAACTTCTCCTGAGAAAGGATGAGATTCTGAATCAATATCAACAACAGCAAAAATCTGTATCTGCAAGTACATCTCTAAAATCTATTGCAGAACAGATTGAGCTAGCTCTTGGTCATGAAGATGATCAACTACCTTGCTTAGCTTGCCATCTGTAAAATTTATTTCTGTTGATGAACTCAGATTCTGTGTACGACTTAGCTAGAAAAGGTCAAATCTTTACCGGAAGTCTAGAAAGAGACTACGAACTAAGTCTTCGGTGGCTCCCTTTTTACGTTGATGAATTTCCTTCTACTATTCATGATGTAGAACTCAAGTGGGAACACTGTAAGTTTGTGGAGGCCGCAAGGACAAGCATTCCGCGCCAACAAGGAGTTTATTGTTTTTCTGTCTTGCTGGGTGAACCCTTTCGGTAGTGAATCAGATTAATGTGGGATAGGTAGCAATGTCATGCCAAGTCCATGCCCTAGTCGCTAATCCCGCTCGTTCAGCAGCCGTGGTTTTGAAACGACTATGCTGCCAAATCCAGTTGAAATAA